>DASQJS010000200.1:0-15658 GCA_035630995.1 Steroidobacteraceae bacterium
CCGGACTACATCCGCGCGTTGGGCCGTGCGTACGAGCTCGAGCAGTCGCCGGCAGCGCGCGACGCGATCGCGCAGATCCTCACCAACTCGCGCATGTGCGCCGAAGGCCGCCGGCCCATCTGCCAGGACACCGGCATCGTCGTGGTGTTCGCCAAGGTCGGCATGAACGTTCGCTGGGATGCCTCGATGAGCTTCGAGGACATGATCAACGAAGGCGTGCGCCGCGCCTATCTACATCCGGACAACAAGCTGCGCGCGTCGATCGTCGCCGACCCCAACTTCTCGCGCAGGAATACGAAAGACAACACGCCCGCCGTCATCCACACACAGCTGGTGGCCGGCGAAGAGCTCGAGATCACGGTGGCGGCGAAGGGCGGCGGCTCGGAAAACAAGTCGAAGTTCGTCATGCTGAATCCCTCGGATTCGCTTGCGGAATGGGTGCTCAAGACAGTGCCGCTCATGGGCGCGGGCTGGTGTCCGCCGGGCATGCTGGGCATCGGCATCGGCGGCTCGGCTGAAAAGGCCATGCTGCTCGCCAAAGAGGCGCTCATGGAGCCCATCGACATGGCGGAGCTCAAGGCGCGCGGTCCTGCCAGCAAGACCGAAGAGCTGCGCATCGAGCTGTACGACAAGGTGAATGCGCTCGGCATCGGCGCGCAGGGCCTCGGTGGACTATCTACCGTGCTCGACGTGAAGATCTTCGAGTACCCGACTCACGCGGCGTCCAAACCCGTGGCCATGATCCCGAACTGCGCGGCGACGCGCCACGTGCATTTCACGCTCGACGGCAGCGGGCCGGCGGTGCTCGATCCGCCCAGACTCTCCGACTGGCCAAAGATCGACTGGGCGCCGGCCGCCGATGCGCGGCGCGTGAATCTCGACGCACTCACGCCTGCGGAAGTGGCGAGCTGGAAGCCGGGCGAGCAGCTGCTGCTCAACGGCAAGATGCTCACCGGCCGCGATGCCGCGCACAAACGCATCGCCGACTTGTTCGCCAGCGGCAAGGAGCTTCCGGCCGGCGTCGATTTTCGCAATCGCGTCATCTACTACGTCGGGCCGGTCGATCCGGTGCGTGGCGAAGTGGTGGGTCCCGCGGGTCCGACGACCGCGACGCGCATGGATAAATTCACCGAGATGATGCTCGAGAAGACCGGCCTCATCGCCATGGTGGGAAAGGCCGAGCGTGGGCCGGTCGGCATCGAGGCGATCCGCAAACATCGCGCGGCCTATCTCATGGCCGTGGGTGGCGCCGCCTACCTGGTGTCGAAGGCCATCAAAGCCTCGCGCGTGGTGGCGTTCGAAGATCTCGGCATGGAAGCCATCTATGAGTTCACGGTTGTGGACATGCCGGTCACCGTCGCCGTCGATGCGAACGGAACGTCGGTTCACCAGACCGGACCCGCGGAGTGGAGCCAGAAGATCGCCGCCGGAATTTCTGTTCGCGGCCGGTAAGCGCTGGTCAGGCAACCATGCCCGGACCCCGCATTTTCACGATCGCGTTGCGGAGAGCAGGACCGGAAGAAGTAGGAAGTCGACCAGATCATCGAGTGGCTGACGGGCTACTCGCCGGCGGCGCTGAACAAACACATCATGAGTGAGGTCGATTTCGAGACCTTTTTCGCGTGTGCGCCGTCGATCAACCCCGGTGTTTCGCTCATCAAGGGCGAGGTTTGCGGGGCTCAACCGCTACCTTCACCCCGCGGAAACCAGCAACTGACGATGGTTCCGCGGCTGCGCGCGCTGTCGATGCGCAGGCTGCCGGCCATCATCTGCGCGCGGTAATGCATGATGCGCAGCCCGAGCCCCTTGGACTCATGAATCGCCGGATTGAAGCCGTTGCCGTTGTCCTCGATGCGCAGCAGGCCGCGGCCGCCATCGACGCTCAGCGATATCTGCACTTGTTCGGCATGTCCATGTTGTGCGGCGTTGGTCACGGCTTCCTGCGCAATCCGGTAGAGGTGCAGCGCATTCACGGATTCGAGACCGTGATCCAGCGCGGCGTCCGCAACGCAACGCACGTCGATGTGGAACATCGTCGAGAGGCGGCGCGTGAGTTCTTCGAGTGCCAGCGCGAGTCCGCCGCGATCGAAAGTTACTGGTGACAGGCCGCGCGCCAGTGCGCGCGTCGTGAAGATGGCGTCGTTGACCAGCAGCGCGACCTCTTCGATCGAAGGCGACAGTGTCGGTGATTCGCGCTCGGCCCGGCTCTCGAGCCCGCGCAACAGCAGCGCGATGCCGGTGAGCTCCTGACCGAGGCCGTCGTGCAGATCGTTACCGATGCGTTGCTGCTCGCGGTTGCTGACCTCGAGCACTTCGCGTTCGAGCTGGCGCCTTGCGGTGGCGTCCTGGAGCATGGTGAGCCAGAAACGTTCGCCACGAAGAACCAGCGAAGTGATGGCCGCTTCGACGAACAGCGCGGTGTCGCCGTCGGTGGCGCCGTGAACCGTGAGTTCGCTCACGAGCGGCGCGCCGGCGCGGGCCGCGACTTCGTCGGCTGATTCGGCGATGCGCCGGTCGAGGGGCGGGTCGCAGGGAAGCTGATTCAGCTTCTTGCCGATGAATGATCCGGCGACGATGCGAAACATGCGATCGAACGCCGGGTTGGTCATGCGGATGATGCCGCCGCTGTCGGAGAGCACCACGCCTTCATGCATCACCTCGATGGCCAGTGCCTGGCTGCGGAGCACTTCCTCGCTGAACTTTCGATCGGTGATGTCGTGGACCACGCCGATGAATCGGGTCACCTTGCCGTCGGTATCAAAGACCGGCTGATTGGCGAGGTGAATCCAGCGAACCTCGCCACGCAGCGTTTTCAGTGCCAGCTCCATCTCGGTGCGTTCGCCGCTTCGCAGCCGCTGCCGACGCTGGATGGCGGCATCGTGATCGACGGGAAAGAAAACGTGGCGCCAACCGAGGCGGTTGAGTTCTTCGAACGAACCGCCGAAAAACTCATTCCAGCCCGGGCTGGCCCAGACCACGTGCGCTTCGCCGCGTTCATCGACGGTGGATTCGTAGACGAAACCGGACGTCAGTTCCGCGACCGTGCGGTAGCGGAATTCGCTTTCGCGCAACGCGTCGGCGGCATGTTTGCGCTCGGTGATGTCGATCGCGACGCCGACCAGGCGCGTGAACTTTCCCGTGGCTGGATCGGCGATCGGCCGATTCCTCACTTCGAGCCAGCGGAGCTCGCCGTCGGGCCGCCGGATCTGCGCGGTGAACTCGACGGTCTCGCCGCGCACGTAAAGTTCGGTGCGGGCCTGGCTTTGCTCCCGCCATTCGTCGCCTTCGAGAAAGCTCTGCCAGCCGCGGCGGCGGTATTCCTCGTCGGTGCACCCGTAGGCGCGTTCGGCGCCCAGCGTCCATTCGAGTTCGTACACGCCCTGCGAGTTCATGAGGTATTCGTGCACCGCGCCTTCGGAGAGGTCCGCCACCGTTCGATACCGTGCATGGTTCAGCGAAAGGATGCGTTCATTGGCCTTGCGGCGATTGATGTCGCGGGAATGCGCGATGATCCCGAGCACCGTCGGATTGTCCAGAGCATTGACCGCCACGCTTTCGAGCCAGATCCAGCTGCCATCGCGATGGCGAAAGCGATATTCGAAACGGTTGAGCTCGGGCTGGGAGCCGCGATTGGAAAGCAGGCTGCGAAAGCGTTCGCGCATGGCCTCCGCATCATCCGGATGGAGGAACTCGGTGGCATTGTGGCCTAACAACTCGCTGACCGCGTATCCGAGGTAGCGCGCCACCGCTTCGTTGGAATACGTGAAGGTTCCGTCGGCGCTCTGCACGGTGATGATTTCGAGCGCGTGTTCGGTGAGCGCCCGCAGCCGCGCGTCGGACCCGTCGGTGAGTGGGGGCGTGGTCCGGGCTTCTGCTGGTGTTGGCGAGACCATGTGCGAGGTCGATTCTATCGACACCTCTGCCCTAATAGTCAGTGCATGCGTTTCACGCGGGTAGTCTGGCCGTCTCGCGACACGAGCGTGAATACGCCAGTCGTGGATCGACGAATCACGACCTGTTCGCCGCGCTCGATGATTACCTTCTTGTTGCGGTCGTCCTGCTGCCAGATCTCGCCGTTTTCAAACGTCAGGATGAATTCGCCGGCGGGACGTCGTTCGACGTAACGCACCACGAACGCCAGGCTTTTGGGCTCCGGCTTGTCTGCCTGGCATTCGGAGCCGACTCGCAAGGGCGGCTGCGCAGGCAAAGTTGGCACGGCGAAACCCACCGCGGAAATTGCGGTGAGGCCTGCGAGGCACGCTGCAATTCTGAGCACGCGTGAAAGTTGCATGGCGCAAATATAGCGTTACGCCGGCCGCGCGGCCTAGCCCAGTTCGGCCTGTGGGACGGCGTCGAAGGCCACCGAGAGTCGCGGTGCATCGTCGCGCAACGCATTCGTCCCGTGCCACAGGTAAGAGGGAAACAGCACCAGTCGGCCGGGCTTGGGCTGCACCTCCAGGAACGGCGCCAGTCCCGGCACCGCAAAACGCGGCTCGCCAAACTTGAGCCAGCCGCTGCGCTGGGTCGCGTCGTCCACTTCGCCGGGAACGCTGGCGTAGTACGCCGAGCTCACCCAGCCCTCAGGATGGATGTGGTTTACGTGAAACCCGCCACGGCGTAGTCGCACCGACCAGCAGCCGAGGATTTCGGCAGGTGAAAGATTTCGAGCCTCGAATGGATGGTTGGGGTCGCGGCCGGAACGTGACTGCATGTCCGCGAGCGCTTGCCGGAACGACTGCAGCAGGGTCGCGATCTCCGCGCCTGGATTCACCAGCAGGTTGCGCGAGGTCTGGGTCCCGTGGCGCAGACTCTGGTCGAGCGGATGATTTTGCTGGCGGTGCCGCGCCTGCAGAACCGGCAGCAGGGCTGAATGAAATTCCCCGGTGGTCGCAAAACCGGTGGGTGGGGGCAGGTCGACGATCGAGACGACTCGCGCAGGATCGAACCAGCTCGCGAACTCCTCCTCGCCCCGAAGTCGCGCGATGTCGAGCCGGTAGGTTATCCAGCGCTGATCACGGGGCTTCAGAGCGCGGAACTTCTCGACGAAGGGCAGCGCCTCCGGGGTCGCGCCGGCGCACAGGGCCGCGACCACGAAATTCTCGGCAACGACGGCATCGTCCGGAAGGTGCGCGATGCCGGCGCGCGCGGCATCCAGCGCCTCGCCCGTGCGCGCGCTTTCCTGCAACACCGTTGCCAGCGAGCTCAGCAGCATTGGATCAGGCCCGAAGGCCTTCATGAGCTCGCGCAGGCTGGCTTCTGCTTCCGCCGTGGCGCCGGAGCGTCGCGCCGCGTTCGCGAACGCGAGCCGCAAGCGCGGTGACGCTGTCGGTGCCTGGGCGGCAGCGCGCAGAGCGGCGAGCGGCTCTTCGTCGCCACGGAGCTGGCGCAACTGAAGGAGCATGCCGTGCGCTTCGACGTCACCGGCATCTCCGCGCAATAACGCGAGCAGCTGGCGTTCCGCGTCTTCGAAGCGGTCGAGTTGTATCAGCGCCCGCGTCTGGACGAGCGAAACGCTGCGCGGCTTCGCACCGTGCCTGAGCGCGGCGGCGGCCTCATCCAGCGCTTCCTCGGATCGTTCCTGGTCGGCGAGCACGGCGGCAAGGTTGTAACGCGCCGCTCCGTAAGCCGGCGCGATATCCACGGCGCGTCGTAAAGCGCGGGTCGCTTCGCGTTTGTTCCGCAGCCCGAATGCGGCCATGCCGAGCGCGGACCAGGCTTCGCTGTCGCGCGCATCGCGCTCGGTCAGCACGCGCGCATGTTGGGCCGCGAGGCTGGATTGCCCGAGCTCGTTGGCGAGACGTGCCAGCGTGAGTCGCGCCTCGCGGCCGCCGGGCGCGTGCCCGACCGCAATGCCAAGCTCCGCGATGGCTTCGGGCTTGCGGCCGGTGGCGGCCAGCACGCGTGCGAGCAGCGTGCGCCACTCGGCGTTCGTCGGCACCTCGGCGAGCTTGCGGCGTAACGCGACTTCGGCATCGGCGGTACGGCCGGCCTCCACCATTCGCCGGATGTCGTTCGCCGTCGCGTTCATGTTGGAAGGGTAAAGGCAAACGCCCGAGCGCGCGACGTGGAGGTGTCTCGCGGATTAGTTAGATCGCGTCACCTGCCTCCCGGGACGGCGCCAGGTCGGTTTGCGGAGCTGATACCCCCGTGCCCGAATATCGTCCGGCCGTCCGACATATTGTCTGCCGCGCCGGATGCGGGCATCCTCGCCAGCCTGGCCTGGAGCGAGCCGCATGGGGTGCCCATCCCGCCCCAACAGGGCCCCCCAAACGGGCTCCGTTCGTCGCAGATTCAGGGCAATTCGCCGCATCCCGACATCGGCCCGGGGCAGCTGGCACGGGCATGCCGGACAGTTCTCACAGATTGCTGTACTGAGGGAGGGCACGTGGCCCTGACGCAACAGCTAGTAACACAGAGCTTGGAAATGCCTTGAACTCTGCTTATGATCGCGGCCATGTGTGAGTAGCGTCGGCGCAAATGCTTGGGCATTTGGAGTCACGAAAACACGCCTTCTACATAGAAATACACGGTCGGCGAAGGGGTTGGGCAAGCGCAGCGTTGCACAGTCGATCGATACCCATTCAGGAGTTAAAGATGTCGAATTCCTCAATCACGAATTCAGTGCGTTTTGCACTGGCTACGGCGGCTACAGCATCGCTGTCGCAACTGAGCATGCAGACCGCGATGGCGCAGGAGCAGGACCAGGACGCCACCGAATCGATGGAAGAAGTCATTGTCACCGGCTCACGAGTCCGGCGACTGGACACCGAGTCGGCCAGTCCGATCGTGACCATCGACAAGGCCTCCATCGAAAAGTCGGGCGTTACTACGGCAGGCGACCTGCTTCAGAGGTTACCGACGGTTTCCGGCGCAGCCACCAACCCGGCAGTGAACAACGGCGGCGGCTTCGGTGAAGCCAACGTCGAACTGCGCGGCCTCGACGCCAAGCGCACGCTGGTGCTCTTGAACGGTCGCCGGCTCGGTCTCGTCGGCGCAAGCGACGCCACCGACATCAACCTCATCCCCGTGAACCTCATTGAGCGCGTTGACGTGCTGAAGGAAGGCGCGGGCGCGATCTACGGCTCCGACGCCATCGCGGGCGTGGTGAACTTCATCACGCGCAAGGATGTGGAAGGCGCCGAGCTCACCGCGGGCTACGGTGAAACGGCCGAGAACGACGGCAAGACCCAGAACGTGAACCTGCTTTGGGGCACGTCGGGTGACAACTTCCGCTTCAGCATCAACGGCAATTACAACAAGACCGAAAAGGTTTCGGCTGGTGATCGCGCCTTCTCGGAATTTGCGATGTACTTCTATTCGGGATCGGTCTTCCCGGGCGGTTCGAGCCGCGTGCCGACGGGCCGCTTCTACGTCCCCGCCGGTTCCGGCCTGCCACCGAATGTCGCGAACTGCGCTAGCGTGACGCGCGTCGCGGGCAGTGACGGCACGGACCTCGCCACCGACTACCGCTGCTACAACGGCCAGACGGATGCGTACAACTATCAGCCGTTCAACCTGATCATGACGCCGCAAGAGCGCGGCTCGATCTTCGCGAACTACGAATACGACATCAACGAAGCCGTGCAGCTCTACGCGGAAGTGCTCTACAGCCGCACCAGCTCCGGTTTCCAGATCGCGCCGTTGCCGTTCGACGCATTGGCCGACGACGTCGTGATCTCCGCCGACAGCTACTACAACCCGTTCGGCTACGATTTCGGTGGCGCTACCACCGGCAATCCGAACCTCACCGTGCGCCTCGAGGCGCTCGGCAATCGCCGCAGCAAGACATCCTCCGATTCGAAGGTGGCCAAGATCGGCGCGCGTGGTGGGCTGTTCGGTTCGGAATGGAACTACGACTTCCTGGTTGGTTATAGCCGCCTCGACCAGGCCGCCTCGGTCTCCGGTTATCTGTATCAGCCCGGCCTTGCGGGCGCGTTCGGCCCGTCGTTCGATGCCGGCGGCGGCGTGATTCAGTGCGGTACGCCGACCAACCCGATTCCGCTGGGACAGTGCACCCCAGTCAATGTCTTCAACCTGGCGGATCCTGCACAGGTCTCCGCGCTCGGCACGATCAGCTCGGGCTACGACACGGACCGTATCTATACCTCGAAGATGGCCTCGTTCGCGGTGGACGGAAAGATGTTCAGCATGCCGGCCGGCGACGCGCTCGCGTCGATCCAGGCGGACTACACCGAACTGCGTGGCGACTTCAATGTCGACTTCCTCATCACGGCCACGCCGCCCCTGTACCTGAACTGCTTCCTCGCGCAGGAAACCTGCACGGGACCGAACAGCGGCGGATACGACGTGAGCGAACTCTCGGCCGAAGTCTTCCTGCCCTTGGTCAAGGACGTGACGGGTGTGCAGGCGTTGAACCTGACGCTGGGTACGCGCTACTCCGAGTACTCGATTTTCGACAGCACGACGAACTCGACCGTCAAGCTGGAATACCGGCCGGTCGAAGACATCCTGTTGAGCGGTACCTTCGCGGAAGTGTTCCGTGCACCGACCATCCTGGACCTGTACGCCTCGCCGGCGAACAATTCCTCGACGTTCACGGATCCTTGCGTCGGTCTGACTACGGCCCGCATCACCGCCAATCCGAATCTGGCATTGGCCTGCGTGGGCGTGCCGACCGACGGCAGCTTCGAGCAGCCCAATGGTCAGGTCACGGGCCTGCTGATGGCCAACGAAGATCTGGACCCGGAGACCGGCGACGTCATGACGTTCGGCATCACCTGGCAGCCGAGCTTCCTGAACAACAACTTCTCGATCCGTGTTGATTACTGGGAGTACCAGATCGACGACGTGATCACGCAGCTGGACACCAACTTCAGCATCAATCAGTGCGTGGCCACGGGCGATCCGGCCTTCTGCAATCTGGTGACGCGTTTCACTGACCCGCAAAACGCCGGCATCGTCTACCTGTTCAGGCAGCCGACCGTGAATCTCGGTACGTTGGAGACGGATGGCGTCGACATCGGTGCGTCCTATCATCTGCGGGACACGCCTGCCGGTAACTGGGCCTTCCAGATCGACTGGACCCACATCAACAAGTACAACAATCTGCCGGCAGAGAACGCGGCAATTGTCGAAGTGGCGGGCACTTACGACCGCCAGTACGGCAACTACGCCGAGAACCGTGCAACGGCCACCATCGGCTGGAGCATGAACAAGTTCGATGCGCAGATCGGGGCGCGCTTCATCGACGATATCGTGCTGCTGCTGCCGAGCGGCGGAACGCTGCCGCCGGAAGACAATCCCCCGTTGCCGATCGACTCGTTCGTGTACCTCGATCTGTACTTCGGGTACACGTTCAACGACAACATCAAGGTGTCGCTGTCCGCGACGAACCTGAGCGACGAGCAGCCGCCAATGCTGTTTCAGAACAACGTCACCAACGCGAACACGGACGTGAATACGTACGACACGTTGGGCCGCAGGTACGCCATCTCGGCGACCTACAAGTTCTGATTCTGCTGAGAGGTTGATTGGCCTCTGAAGGGCCGCGTGGCGTTTGCCACGCGGCCCTTCTCTTCGTAGGGTATCGCCCGTGACCGATTCCGCTCCTTCCACCGCAACCGTTGAACATGCGGGTCGCCTGTTGGCCGAGGGCAAACACGCCCAGGCCGAAGCCGAAGCCCGTGCGGTGCTCGCGCGGTCCCCCGGCGATCCCGGGGCGCGCGTAGTGCTCAACGCCAGCCTGCTCTTTGCCCAGCGCTATACCGAGGCTATTCCGGTGGCCGAGTCGCTCATCGAGAGCGCCCCGCGGGAGCCGGCCCACTGGATGAATCTCGGCACCGCACGGCGTGGTGCCAGGCAGTACGACGCGGCGCTCGAGGCGTATATGCGTGCCGCGGCACTTGGAGCGTCTGGATCGGACTTCTCATTCAACGTCGCACTCACTCACATCGAGCGCGGGGATCTGGACGCCGCGCGCTCACTGCTCGCGGGTGCACGCGATCAGGATCCTTTCGACGGTGAGATCTGCTTTCAATATGCGCAGGTCTGCTACGAGACTTTGCGCATCGATGAGGCCAGCGCGGCGCTTGCCGAGTGGCACACGCTGCAGCGGCTGGACACCACGCTGATCGCCAATATTGGACTACTGCTCACGAACCTGGGTGAGACGCGCCGCGCAGAGGTGGCGCTGCGACAGGCGCGCGCCGACAAGGCCGCGCCCACCGCCGCATTGCTGACTGTCATCGCGGTGCTCGAGCGCACCAATCGGCTCGCGGAAGCGCGCGAGCTCATGGATCGTCTGCTCGCGGACCCGAAGTCGGACCTTCAGACCCCGGAGCGCATGGCGCTCGAAGGCCAGCTCCTGCAACGCGAGGGCAAGCACTCCGAAGCTGAAGCGCTGTTCACGCGCGCGTTGCCTGGAAAAGACGAGTTCCATCGCCGCCACCAGCGCTTGTTTCCCATCGCGCGCTCGCTCGATGCGCTCGGTCGATATGACGACGCCTGGCGGGTGCTCGTGGAGGCGCATGCCTCGCAGGTCGACAGCATCCAGCGCCAGTCGCCGCAATGGGCATTGCGTGCCATGCCTGACATGTCGGTCACGGCGCGGGGTTGTGACGCCGCGGATGTCGCGGCGTGGGTCAATGATGGGCCTTCCGCCGCGGAGAGCCCGGTGTTCGTGGTCGGCTTTCCTCGTTCGGGCACCACGCTGCTGGAGCTCGCGCTCGACGCGCATCCACAGCTCAAGTCGATGGACGAACAACGCTTCGTGCAGGACGCGCTCGACGAGCTGATGGCGGCGGGCGCTGACTATCCGCAGCGGCTGCGCGATGTGTCGCGCGAAGTCCTGGACCGCGTGCGCGGCAGGTATTGGGAGCGCGCCGCGAAGAAAGTGAAGCTCGCACCCGGCGAACGGCTGGTCGACAAGAACCCGCTGAACATCCTGAGGCTGCCGGCCATCCGGCGCGTGTTTCCCAACTCGCGCATCCTGCTCGCGGTGCGCCATCCCTGCGACGTGATCCTGTCGTGTTACATGCAGCATTTCCGCGCGCCCGATTTTGCGCTGCTGTGTCGAAGCATCGAGTCGCTGGCGCTCGGCTTCCGCCGCACGTTCGACTACTGGTACGCCCAGAACGCAATGCTCGCGGCCGCCGTGCACGAGCTCAAGTACGAGGATTTCGTGCGCGACTTCGAGTCGGGCACACGTGCCGTCACCGATTTCCTCGAGCTTCCCTGGGCTGAAAGCATGCTGAGGCCGGCGGAGCGTGCACAGGCCAAGGGCTACATCAGTACGCCGAGTTATGCCCAGGTGACGCAGCCCGTGAACAGCAAATCCGTCGATCGCTGGCGGCGCTACGAGAAACATTTCTCCGCGGCGATGCCACCGCTCGAGCCATATCTCGCGCGATGGAATTACGCCGGAGCCGCGGCGAACAGCAGGTAGGTCGAGAGAATGTACTTGTCGCCCGATTCCGGTGGCAGGCCTTCATGCTGGTACATCCAGTAGGGCGGAAACATGAGCAGGCGTCCGGCGCGTGCCGCGACGTCCAGCCCAAGCTGCGGAAAGCGTGTGGCGCCGCCGCGTTCGACATCGTTGAGATACCAGAGCAACACCACGTACCGGTTCGCCAGATGATTGATGGCATCGAAATGCAGCTGAAAGCGCTCTGCGGAGTTGGGTCGATAACGTTTCAGGACGAGATCGGCGAAAACCTGCGAATTGGGTATGGGGATGTCGAGTTGCACGTCGGCGTTGTAGCGCGCGAGCGCTTCGTCGATGCGGCCACGGAAAAATCCGGCGGTCAGCGGATCGCCATGGCGGGTGACGTTGAGCTCGGTCCACGCCGAGTCCTCGAGACCCGCGCGAAGCTCGCGGCCATTTCGGGCCTGGTGCGCGGCCAGCGCATCGAAGCCCTTGAGCAGTCGCGTGCACCAGGTCGCGGGCAACGCGTCGTCGTAGACGCGAAGGTAATGCCGAAGGTCTTGATGCGGGGTCGCGAACATCACGCGTATCCTAGCTTCGAACACTTATGAAAGCCGCTGAACAAGGCCATTTACTTCTCAAGCAAGGCCAGGCCAAAGAGGCCGAGCTGGTATTCCGCCGCGTGCTCGAGGAAGAACCGGACCACGTCGAGGCACTCAACATCGTGGGACTCGCCGCGCTGCGCGACGGGGACATCGATCGCGCGCTGACGCTGCTCAAACGAGCCGCGGCGGTCGAAGGTGGCCAGGCCCTGACTCATCTGCACCTGGGACGTGCCCACGCAGCTGCGTTCGAGTTCGATGCCGCCGCAGCGGCGTACGCCACGGCGCTCGAGCGCGCGCCTGCGCTGCATGCCGCGCGCCTGCATCTCGCGGAGCTGCACGAAAAGCGCGGTGACACGATGCGCGCGGTCATGACTTACGCGCGTGCGCTCAATGACGCCCAGGGTGAAGGTCGCTGGCTCAACGCGGCGACCACACCTGCAGGCCTGCAGGGCGCGGTGAGCCACGCGCATCAGTTCGTGCGGGAGCGGCGCCTTGCCGGATTCGCCGAGCTCATGGAGCCGTTCACGCGGCAGTACGGCGGCGGAGCCCTGCGGCGCGTCGATCAGGCGGTGCGCATCCATCTGCACATGGAGCAGCCGGTGTTTCCGGATCCACGCCAGAAGCCGAGCTTTTTGTTCTTCCCGGGACTTCCGGCGACACCGTATCTCGACAAGGGCCTGATCCCCGAGATCGAAGACCTCGAGGCGGCAACGCCCGACATTCGCGCCGAGCTGCTGGCGCTGTTGCCGAGCGCCGCGGGCCGCGAGCGCGTGTTTCATACCGGCGAGCTCGAAGAGGCGAATCTGCGCGGCCTCGAGGAGCCTCCGAGCTGGAACGGCTACTACTTCTTTCGCCACGGCGAGCGACGGGCAGACAACTGCGCGGCGTGTCCGAAAACGGCCGCGGCGCTCGATGCGCTGCCGCTCTCGCGCGTGCCTGGCCACGGCCCCGAGGTGTTGTATTCGGTTTTCTCTCCCGGCACGCACCTGCTGCCGCACTGTGGCGTGACGAATACGCGCGTCGTGGGGCACCTGCCGCTCTTGATCCCCGAGGACTGCGCGTTGCGCGTGGGCGGCGAGGACCATCATTGGCGCGAGGGCGAGGTCGTGGTGTTCGACGACACTTACGATCACGAAGCCTGGAACCGCAGCGGTCGCACGCGGGTCGTGATGATCTTCGACCTCTGGAACCCGTTCCTCACGCAGGCTGAACGCGCCGTGCTCGCCGAGCTCGTAGTCGCGATGGGCGAGTTCCGCGCCGGCATCGAGGCGCTCTAGCAAATGCGCCTGCCACTGCCTTTCATACGACTGCCGGTGCGTTTCGATCTCGCGCGGCTGCGCGCGGAAGTCGCGTCGCTGCCCGAGGAGGTCTGGGCGCCGCATCCCAATCACATTGCCGGCAATACCTCGTTGCGGCTCGTCAGCGTCGAAGGTGGCGAGAACGACGACGTGGACGGCGTCATGCGGCCGACGCCGCATCTCGCCAAACTACCGTACGTACGCCAGGTTCTCGCGAGCTTCGGCGTGGTGTGGAGCCGCTCCCGTCTGCTGCGTCTCGATCCCGGAGCCGTGGTGCCCGAGCACGCCGACATCAACTATCACTGGTTCTATCGCGTGCGCGTGCACATTCCCATCGTCACACGCCCCGAAGTGCTGTTTCATTGCGGCGGGGAGACCGTGCACATGCGCGGTGGCGAGGCCTGGTTGTTCGATAACTGGCGCCTGCACCGCGTCGAGAACCCGACACCGGAGGCGCGTATCCATCTCGTCGCGGATACTTCCGGCAGCGCGAGCTTCTGGCAGTTCGTGGCGCAGGCCGCACAGCCGGGCATGGTCGACCGCGAACTCCGTTTCGATCCTGCGCGCGACGGCGTGCTGTTGACCGAGCAAAGTCCGTTACGCCCCGTGATGTCGCCGGGCGAAGTGGACTACCTGGTCGGCGACTTGAGATCGGAGCTCGTGCCATCGGTCGACGCGCCCGAGTCGCGCGCGCGCCTCGCGCGTTACCACCAGTTGCTCGATGGCTTCGTGCGCGACTGGCGCCAGGTGTACTCGCTGTTCGGTGAGCGCGCCGATGCACGCGGGCAATTCGAGCAACTGCGTGACACCGCGCGCACCGCGTCGCGCGAGCTTGCCGAAGGGCTCATGATGCGTACCAATCGCGTTGCCGCGCATCCCGTGTTCGAGGGCAGGGTGTTGCGCTCGGTGCTGCCGCAGAAACCGGGCACCGCGTCCGTCAAAATTCCGCGCATCGAACGCCCCGTGTTCATCATCGCGGCGCCACGCTCCGGCAGCACGCTGTTGTTCGAGACGCTGGCGGAGAGCCATTCCATCTGCACGCTCGGCGGGGAGGCGCATGGCGCCATCGAAGGCGCGCAACCTTCGCTGCGTCCTGGCGCGCCGGGAGTCGACTCCAATCGGCTCGAGCGCCAGCACGCGACGCCCGAAGTGATTCGTCGCCTGCACGAGGAATTCGCGGCGCAGCGCCGTCCCGCGCCCGGCGCCCACGGAGCCGACGTGGCGGGATTGCGGTTTCTCGAGAAGACGCCGAAGAACGCATTGCGCATTCCGTTCCTCGAAGCCGCTTTCCCCGACGCGCAATTCATCTTTCTGTGGCGCGAGCCGCGCGCCAATCTCGCAAGCATCATCGAGGCATGGAAGGCCGGCAGATGGGTGACCTATCGCGGTCTCGATGAGCTCCCGGACCCCTGGTCATTGCTGCTGCCGCCGGGCTGGCGCGAGATGCGCGACAAACCACTGCCTGAGATCGCGGCATTTCAGTGGGAGACTGCGAATCGCATCGCGCTCGATGACCTTTCGAAGATTGACCGCAGCCGATGGACGGCGGTGACCTACGAAGAGCTGGTTGCGAATCCGCGCGCCGTCGTCGAACGGCTGACGAAGTTCATCGGGATCGGCATCGACGCCGGGCTCGAACAGCGGCTGGCTGCGCCACTTCCGCCTTCCCGTCAGACCAACACGTTGCCCGACACGCAAAAATGGCGGTTGCACGAGGCGGTGATCGAGCCGCTGCTATCGAATCTCACCCCAATCGTGACGCGTCTGAGGGCTCTCAGCGGCCCGACCTGAGATTCACTTTCCGTGCGGGATTTTTCCCGTCCTCATCGATTTCTGGGTGGCGCGCTGAGATTCGTCGGCCACTCGCAACCATTCGGTTTTGGTCATGCAGATGGTTTCGCGGGCAAGCCGCGAGCCGACCTTGGGTTCGCGCCGGCAGACCATCTCTTCACCCTTTTCGTTCTGAAGCTGTACGCCGTTTTCGATGGCGAGATTGATCTCGTCGAGCGTGACGTTCGCGGGTGGCGGGACGTCCTCGGCGGTCGGCGCAGGTTTCTCGGGGGTGCCGGCGCAGGCGCCCAGCAACACGAAACTCGCGGCGAAGAGGGTGAAATTGAACGTTTTCAATTGAGTTCTCCGAATCGGTAACCGTGCGCGGCGATCAGCTCGGCGTCGCGCTCCGCCACGAGATCGCGTAATTCTGTTCCGTAATACTCGACGTATCGGCCGTGCGCGGACACGTTTCTTGCCGGTGCCGCGGCGATCCATTCTCGCATAGGACCGCTGATCACCAGCCCCGTGCTTGTCAGCATTTTGAGCATTTCGTCGCGCAAATGTTCCATCCTGACGAAAGTCGCTCGCCCCGCGCCGTT
>DASQJS010000201.1:0-3237 GCA_035630995.1 Steroidobacteraceae bacterium
CATTCCCGCCACTGCGGATTACTTGTGAATGGACCTCCGGCATACGGAGCAACAATCCTCGCCATTGGTTGCGGGCCCAACTCGCAAATCTGATGCGAGGAGGCCGTTATTCACCGCCGTCGGAGCGATCTTCAAGGTCACAAACTGTGACCTTAGACGACTAAGTCATTGATGGGAAAGGGCGCTTGATGTCGCAATCTGCGATATCAAGTTGCTCGCGATTCATCAGGCAAACGTGATCCGGCTCCTGAAACCGGGATCAAGAGTGGGAGTGCAGCGTGAAATGCCTTCAGCTTCGGCGGTGAGTGTCGCCACGTCGGACAGGATGTGGCTCTTGGGGTGGACGCCACCTGCGTCATCGGCTTCGACATCTGAAGTAGTTTGACGCCGGCTCCCTGCGCGGCTCACTTGCGGGCCACCGTCCCGAGTTCGACCGCATTCGCAGACTGGTCGCATGGGATTTCACCAGAGTGGTTCTACCACCTCCGAGGTGCGCTTCTCAGACTCACCGCAACTCAATCCAAGGAGAGTGCGATGAGGAAAATACAAGCATTGAAGATGATGTTCGCCTGCATGCTCGCTTCGCTGTGGATGTCCACCGCGTTGGCGCAATTGGCCCCTGCGCAGGCGGACTCCTCGCTTTCCGGCGGCAACCGCTGGGTTGCAACCTGGGGCGCGGCGCCCATCAATCCCGGCCTGACCACCATCGATGCCCTCTTCCTGAATGACCACAGCCGTTCCTTCGAGAACCAGACCGTGCGCAACATCGCGCATGTCAGCGTTGGTGGCCGGCGCGTGCGGGTGCGCGTGTCCAATGCCTTTGGTGTCCTGCCGCTGCGCCTGGGCGCGGCGCATGTCGCCCTCAGCCGCGGCGGCGCGTCCATCAACGTCACCACCGGCCGGCGGCTCACCTTCGGCGGGCAAACCTCCGTCCTGATTCCGGCGGGTGCCGTCATGGTCAGCGATGCCGTGGACATGTACGTGGCTTCGGCCTCCGATCTTGCGGTGAGCCTCTATCTACCGGGGGTCACCGAGCCGGCGACCTTCAACGAGTTCAAGATGCACACCTCGTATGTCACGGGCGTGAACAGCGGCAACCTGGTGAGCGCCGCCGACCTGCCCACGGCCGAGGCGGTCCGTCAGGTTTTCTACACGACCGTGGTGGAAGTGCAGCCCACCGAATCCGTGGGAGCGCTGGTGACGATTGGAGATTCGATCACGCTGGGCGGGAACTCGACACCGGATGCCTATCGCACCTGGCCGGACCTGTTGTCGGAGCGGATCAACACGCACAGGCCTCGACTGTCCGTGGTGAACCAGGGCATCGGCTGCAATCGGCTGCTGTACGACCTCTGCGGGCCCAGCGGCGCGGCGCGTTTCGATCGTGACGTGCTCGCAGTCACCGGTGTGTCGCACGTGATCGTGGCTTTCGGCATCAATGACCTGATGATTCCTTCGATCCTCCCGCAATTCGGCTTCCCGGAATTTGCATCGGAGACCGTCAGCGCGCAGGACATCATCGTCGGCCTGCAGCAGCTCATCGTGCGGTCGCGGTCGCGGGGCATCCGCGTCTACGGCGCCACCATCACGCCGAATGGTTCGATCACGGTTCCGGGTGCGCATACCCCGGACACCGAAGCGAAGCGCACCGCGGTGAATCGCTGGATCCGCACCAGCGGCGCCTTCGATGGCGTGGTGGATTTCGACGCCGCGGTGCGCGATCCATCCAATCCGGCGCGCCTGCTTCCGGCCTACGACGCGGACGGCGTGCATCTCACCGATGCCGGGCACCAGGCCATGGCCAACGCGGTGAATCTGTCGATGCTCTTCTGATAGCCTGCGCCGAGCTGGAAATGGCGGGCGCTGTTCCGAATCAGGGACAGCGCCCGTCGCTCGGGAGAATGGATGCGCAGAGCAAGCCTGCCGTTGTTCATCGAACGCGGCACAAGGACGTTGCAGGAACAGATCTACCGTGGCATTCGCCAGTCCATCCTCGATGGACTAGTTAGTGCCGACCGGCGCCTGCCGTCCACGCGCTCGCTGGCCGCGGACCTGGGCGTCTCCCGCACCACGGCGCTGCTCGCGCTGGAACAGTTGCGTGCCGAGGGCTACCTCATTGCGCGGCCGGGGTCGGGCACCTTCATCTCGCCGCGGTTGCCCGGACCACCAGCCATGCCGGTGAACGCGCCCGGGAAACCCATCGCACGTCCGCCGTTCTCGCGGCGCGGCCAGTTGCTGGCGCGCATGCAGGCGCCGGACCGGCGCGCCAACGTGCCGCCGCGGGCATTTCGGCTCGGTACGCCGGCGCTGGATCTGTTTCCATGGCGGCTGTGGGCGCAGATCACGCGTGAGTGCCTGCGAGACTGTGCCGCCACACACCTCGACTACTCACCGCTCGCCGGCCTGCGCGCGCTGCGTGAAGCCATCGCCGAGCAGATGCAGGCACGCGGCACGCGCTGCGACCCCGACCAGGTGCAGGTGGTCGCAGGCGCGCAGCGCGGCATGGACCTGATCGCACGCATGCTGCTGGATCCCGGCGACGATGTGCTCATGGAAGACCCGGGTTATACCGGCGCGCGCGGCGCCTGGCTTGCGGCGGGAGCATCCGTGACTCCCATACCCGTGGACGCCGACGGCATGATGGTCACGGACGGACGCGCGCCGGATGCCCGGCTGGCGTATGTCACGCCTTCCTGCCAGTTCCCGTTGGGCGTGCCCTTAAGTCTCGAGCGGCGCCTGGCATTGCTCGACTGGGCGCGGCGCGCGCAGGCATGGATAGTCGAGGACGACTACGACTGCGACCTGCGTTTCGATCGGCAACAACTGCCTTGCCTGCACGCGCTGGATCCCGACGGGCGGGTGATCTACGTGGGCACCTTCAGCAAGACGCTGTTCCCGGCGCTGCGGCTGGGATTTCTCATCGTGCCGCGCGACCTGCAATCCGGCTTCATCGCCGCGCGGCTGGCGACCGAGTTGCATCCGCCGGTATTGGAACAACGTGTGTTGGCGGCGTTCATCCAGCGCGGCCACTACGAACGGCATCTGCGCCGCATGCAGACGGCCTATGCGGAGCGGCTCGACGCCTTGCGGCGCGCCGTCGATCGTTCCGGAGCGCCGCTGCGCATTCGGCCGGTGCGCGCCGGCATGCATGCCGTGCTCGATGTCGATGGGGCGGGTGCCGAGCGGGTGCACACCGTGGCCGCCGCCGCCGGTGTCGAAAGCATGCCGCTGTCGTCT
>DASQJS010000202.1:0-3532 GCA_035630995.1 Steroidobacteraceae bacterium
GGTAGTGCGACATGCGCACCGCGTTCATGTTGGCACCCTTGATCAGGCGCACGTCGGCGTAGTTCTGTTCGCGCGTGAGTGTGCGGCCAGTCTTGGGATCGAAGCTGTGTCGATTGATGCCCTTGAGCACGATCTTGCGGCCATTGAGATAGACGCCATCGCGTGGCCGGACTTCGAGCGTACGGAAGCCGAAGCGATCGCGGCGCTCGTGGACGACGCCCGTATCGCTTTCGAGAGTGAAGCGCGCGGAATACAGATTGGGTGTCTCGGCGTTCCACAACGCAGGTGAGGAAAACGAGCCGTTGAAAATAGCGGTGTCACCGTGGATCACTTCGGCGGTCAATGGCCCGCCGACAGGGACGCCCTGGCCGTCAAACACCTGCGCGCGAAGCTTCGCGCCTTCGGGCACGGCGCGATTGAGATGCGCACGTGCATGGAAACTGCCGTCGGCGCGCGCATCGATCGCGGTCCACGCGATGTGATTCCGCGGCCGCGCCTCCAACCACACCGGCCGGTAGATGCCACCGAAGGTCCAGTAGTCGCCACGCCGCTCGGCGTGGTTCACGCTCTGGTTGGACGACTCCTTCGAAACGACGACTTCGATTTCATTTCGACCGGGCTTCACGAGTTTCGCGATGTCGTAGCTGAAGCGATAGAACCCGCCCTGGTGCGTGGATCCAGCAGCCTCGCCATTGATTCTTACGCTCGTGTCGGTCATCGCCGCTTCGAACACGATGTGAATGTCGCGACCGTCCCATGATGCGGGGATCTGGAATTCACGCCGGTACGTCCCGGTCTCCTTCGGGATGACGGGATCGTCGTCGGGTTTGCCGCGTCCTTGCGTGCCGTAGTAGTAAGCACCGAAGCCCTGCTGCTCCCAGCACGACGGAACCGCGATGCGACTCCACTTGCCGCTGCCGCGTCCGGCATCGAGCTTGAAATCCCAGTAGACGGGCGTTTCGCCGGTTTCGCCCATGCCGGACAGCGGCAATACCTGGGTTTCCGGGTTGTCGCCGAACGCAGGTGCAGCGAGCGCCATCGCCGCCAGCAAAGGGAGTATGAGGTTCACTGCTGCGTGACGCTGACGATCACGCGGCGGTATCGCGTCAACGCTGGTGTGCCACTGTCGGTGACCGCGAGGATGACGTGCATGGTGCCGGGCTTGAAGAAATTCTCCGGCACGACGAACGAGGCATCACGCTCGTTCGATTTATCAATGGCGACGGGCGCGCCACTGCGGCCCGTGGCGACGATCAGCGATCCGGCTTCCGGATAGTAGAACCATTGATAGGAGAGCCGGTCGCCGTCCGGATCGCTGGAACCTTGCGCGCTCAGACTCATGCGCTCGCCGGGCTTCGCGTTCAACCGATCAGGATGCCCGAGCGCTGGCACCGGCGGATGATTCGCCGCGGCGTATGGTTTGATGGTCCAGTCCATACGCGCCTCGAAATCGTTCTGATAGGCCTGGCGCCAGCGCCAGATCGTCGCCTTGTTAGACGTGTGCCAGTTCCCGTCGATGCCGAAAACCTCGTCCTCGGCATTGGTCCAGAACGGGCGCGTCTCGGGTTCGTAGAACCATTTCTCCATGCGCGGCGTGTACAACTCGTAGCGGCCGCCCCAGCCGCCCCAGTCGGGATGATCGGGAGCATTGAGCCCGTTGTCGATGAGCGAGAGGAAGCTCGGCGTGTCGCCTTCCATCATGAACTTGGTGAGCGGGTGCTGTGCGCCGAGCGGACCCTTCGAGCGGATGTGATCGTTGAGCCACGGGTTGTCGACGATCACGAAATCCGCGCCGGCAAACCGGCCGTGGAATTTGTCGCCGCTGATGCCGCTCCACGTCGAGTGATGGTAGGCGCCGCCACCGTGAAAGCCGGGGCTCGCGATGTAGAAGAGCGTGGGGAAATTCTTGCGGATCCACGGGCCGCTGTCGTCCTGGTCCGAGATCGTATAAACGCGCAGCTTGTCCACGAACTTCCGCAGGTCTTGCGGTGAGCGTGTCGCGCGCACGTGGAACAGCGCCTGCGCCAGCACGTTCGGTCCGCCCCACACCGGCACCCATAGCGGCCGCGGGTCATCGCGATCCACCGCCGCGATGAGCAGGCGCGAGCCCGGGGATTCCATGTCTTTTCCGACGGCAGCCATGCCGTAGTCAGGCCGGCCTTCGACGATGCGCGAGCGCAGGAAGTCCGCGGTCGGGAAGCCGCGCTCGTGCAATTCGAGGTTGTCCCGAACCTTGTCGTAGGCGTCGACGATTTCGCCGATGCGCCAGGGTGCGACCTTGTTTTTCTGGTGAATCGACGTGGTCGCCACCAGCCCTTCGACATCCCACTGGTTCGAGTACACGAGGAATCGCACCATCGACATCGCGTCGTCGGGCTCGTTTTCGATATCGGTGAGCACGAGCACGCGAGGCTTTTCAGCGGCTGCCGCGCCGCTACAGGAGCCGATGCCAAGGCAGGTCAGCAGCACGATCGCGAACGAGAGTTTCATGGGGCGCACTGTAACGCGGCCGCGGATGTCTGGCCCTTATCTACTTGCGCGCGTACGCAAGGCACTCGATGGCCGCGAGCCCCCACTGCGCCGTCGCGTTCGTCGAGACTCCGGGCGCCTCGTCGACCGGGTTCAGCACCGCCGGTGCCTCGATCTGGTTCGCCTTGAACTGCTGGCGCGCGCCATAGCCGCTACGCCCCTCGGTGAGTTCCTTCCAGGCCCGCGCAGCGAGGGCGGCGTCATTCTTGCGCCGGGCCGCGTAAGCGGTGAGGCGCGCGTGCCCCTGCTGGAGGTTGATGCTGCCGAAACTTTCGCCGAGCGCGGCCTTCTGCTGTTCGTCGGTGCCGTTGTACAGCTCGCAATACAGCAGCCACGCGCGTTCGAATTCCGGAATGTCCAGCAGTTCGATGAGTTCGGCACACACTTCGGGCAGACCGAAGGCCGCCGACAAGTGCGATACATTCAATCCCTGATCTTTCGAGATGTCGAACGCGCCGGTGACGAGATTCATGCGCTCGCCGCCCGTGAAGAATCCCTTGGGCTGTGCGGCAATGCTCTTCATGCTCGCGACCAGCCGGTCGCGCATTTTCGGATCGCGCGTGCGCTCCCATTCGGTGAGCCAGGCGCCGGCGATCGATCCCCAGTCGGTGCCGAACCCCAGGTGCGCGAAATCGCCTTTCGCGTCGTCCACCTGGCGCGACTCTGCGCCCGGTAGTTTGCGAGTCGCCAACACGGTGCGCAGCGTGCGCGCCGCGTCGATCTGCTCGCGCATGAGATCGCCGACGCGTTCGTCGGCGGTGAGGAAGTAGTAGTAGCGGCGGTTCAACGCCGTGCTGATGCGAAGTTGCTTTGCCGAGCAGCCCCAGTGCATGACGTTGTGGCGCGAGCCGAGCGGCGCGAACTTGCCGAGGTGGTGTACATCGACCTCGCCGGTGTGGCGCGTCATTGCTTCGGCGAACCGGAACGTGTCAGCACGGCCGGTGCGCAGGAAGTAGAGCCACAGCCACAGGTCGGTGGCGAGCTCGGAATTGTCCCAGGCGAA
>DASQJS010000203.1:0-9086 GCA_035630995.1 Steroidobacteraceae bacterium
TACCAATGCAGTTCCTGAGACCCAGTTCACAGGGCATTCGACGGCAGAATCTTGCCGCCGTCCGGGCCTCCGGATCGCACGCTTTCCGGGCGCTGCCATTCAAGGGAAACCCGTCCCTTACCGATAAGTTCTGACGGACCCTTATGAACAACGCCCGCAATGAAACCGCTGCAGCCGCACAGGCGACCACGGACCTGCCGCTGCAGGCCCAACTCATGGGCAGTCTTGCGCTCGTTTTCATTCTGAGCGCGGTCGCCGGTCTCGTCGGCTACGCCACCTTCGACACCACCTCGCTCGAGAGAGGCGTGGCATCCAAGGCGAACGTATATGCGTCGACGTTGAGCTCCCAGGGCTACAACGCGGTGCTGTCCGAAAACCCGAAACTGGCCGAATCGGTCATCGCGCCGCTGCTGAGCGACCGCAATATCTACGGTGTGGCGATCTACGCCGCCGGTGGAAAACTGCTCGCGGGTCACGCCCACTTTCCCGCGACGTTGAAAAATGCCAGCGAAGCGAAATTCGCCGACGATCGGGTGCTGGTGACGGTGCGCGACGTGCCGGTCGGCTACGGCGCCTCGGGACACGTGCTGCTGGCACTGTCGACTGAGCACATCGCCTCGGCGCGTTTCCGCGCCGCGCAGTTTCCGGCAATGTCCACGGCCGTGGTGCTGCTGTTCGCCATCCTGCTGGCGCTGGCGCATTCCTTCAGCGTCATGATGTCGGAAGTCGTGCGCATGTTCGAAGAACGGCGCCAGATGGAGCGAACCGAAAAGGAACGCCTCGAGAGACTGGTATCGGAGCGCACGCGCGAGCTCGAACGCGGACGCGAGCAATATCGGCTGGTGGTCGAAGGCACCCAGGCCATTCCGTTCGCGCTCGATGTCGAAGACGGTCATTTCGAATACATCGGCCCGCAGGGGCCGCAGCGCCTGGGCTTTGGAGAAGAAGTCTGGAAGCGCATCGGGTTCCTCGACAAGCTCATGCCGCGCGAGCGTAACGGCCCGGTGCGCGCGCGCATCGACGAGAGCAAGTCCGGAAATTTCGAAATTGAAACGAGCGTACTCACGGCCGACGACGAGCGCGTCGACCTGCGCTGGGTCGCGAGTTGCGAGCAGAGCGACAACACGGGCCAGCACAAGGTGCTGCGCGGCATGATGCTCGACGTCACCGACCAGCGCCGGCTGGAGAACGAGCTCGCGCAGGCGCAGAAACTCGAGAGCGTTGGCCGGCTCGCCGCGGGCGTGGCCCACGAAATCAACACGCCGGTGCAGTTCGTTTCGGACAGCGTGCACTTCGTGCGCGAAGCCATGGACGATCTCTCGGGCATTCTCGGCAAATACCGCGAGCTGCGTACCGCCACGCAGAGTCCAAACCAGAACGGCGCGGACATCGAGGCTGCGGCGAAGGCCGCAGAAGAAGCCGAGGACGACGCCGACCTCGACTACATCCTCGAGAACGCGCCCGTCGCGCTGGATCGCGCGCGAGATGGTCTCGGCCGCGTCGCCGCCATCGTGCGCTCCATGAAGGAATTCGCGCATCCGGACCGCAAGGAGATGGCGCAGGCCGACCTGAACCAGGCGATCGCCAGCACGCTGGTCATCGCCTCCAACGAGTACAAGTACGTCGCCGAAGTCGAAACCGATTTCGCCGAGCTGCCGCTCGTGAACTGTTTTGCAGGTGAGATCAACCAGGTGGTGCTGAATCTCATCGTCAACGCCGCGCACGCCATTGACGACGTGGTCAAGGGTACGCCCTCGAAGGGGCTGATCAGGGTCAGCACTCGTGTGCTCGACGATTCGGTCGAGATTGCTATCAGCGACACGGGCAAGGGCATTCCCGTCGAGGTGCGGCCGCGCATCTTCGATCCGTTCTTCACCACCAAGGAAGTGGGGAAGGGCACAGGCCAGGGCCTGGCCATCGCACGCAACGTGATCGTCGACAAACACGGGGGCACGCTGCGATTCGAAACCGAATTGGGGCAGGGCACCACGTTTTACATTCGGCTGCCCATCGCTGGCCCCGTGACGGATACCGAAACCGCCTCGGCCGCGGCCTGAAGGACATCATGAAACTCGCCAAGGTCTCCACTCATCACATCCAGGCCGTGACTGGCACGACCTTCGTGTCGACGCTGAGCTCGTTGCTGTTCGGCTACTGCACGGCCGTGATCTGCGGCGTGGTCGGCGCCATCCAGCACAACTTCATCGAGCCGCGTGGCATGCACGAGACGGCGGCGAACGCGCTGCTCGGCCTCACTGTCTGCGCCGCGCTCGGCGGCACGATCCTGGGCGCGCTGATGGCGCGCAGGACCGCGGAGTTGTTAGGCCGCAAGAAGCCCATGATCCTGGCATCGGTGCTGTTCCTGGTCTCGGCGCTGGGCTCGGCGTTTCCGGAGGCAGGACTCGCGCCCCTCGGGGGCATGGGACCGGACGCCATCTGGCCGTTCATCGTCTATCGCGTCATTGGTGGCGTGGCCGTGGGCCTGGCGTCGGTGATCGCGCCGATGTACGTGGCCGAATTCGCGCCGCGCGCGGTGCGAGGCCAGCTCGGCGCGTATCAGCAGATCGCGATTGCCGGCGGCATCGCCATCGTGCTGTTCGTCAACTGGGGCATTGCGCTGCAGGGCGACGATGCGTGGGTGCTCAACACGGGCTGGCGCTACATGATGGTGTCGCTGGCGGTGCCGGCGCTGGCCTTCTTCTGGCTCAGCTTCACGGTGCCCGAGAGCCCGAGCTGGCTGGTGAAACACGGCCGCGTCGAAGAAGCGCGCCGTTCGCTGTCGCGGTCGGCGGAACCCGAAGAAGTGAATGTGATGCTCGAGGACCTGGCGAAGTCCAGCGGCGTGCAGGAGAAGCCGGCACCGCTGCTGGCTTTCGGCGGGCGGGTGGTGTTCGTCGGCGTCGCGCTGAGCGTCCTGCAGCAGCTCATGGGCCTCAACGCGATCTCCTACTACGGTCCGCAGATCCTCGAACGCATGGGCTTCCACATGGACGCCGCATTCCTCGGCGTGCTCGTTGCGCGGTCGCTCAACCTGCTCGCGACCATGGTGGTCGTGCTCATCGTCGATCGCGTCGGGCGCAAGCCGCTGCTGATTTTCGGCGCCATGATCATGGGGTTGTCGATGATGGCGCTGGGAGCGCTGTTCGAGAACGAGAACACCGGCGTCTACGGCCTGATCGCGATGTGCTGCTACATGGTCGCGCTCGGCATCTCATTCGGACCCATCGTGTGGATCATGATGTCCGAGGTCTTCCCCGCGCCGATTCGCGGCCAGGCCATGTCGGTGGCCATTTCCGCGCAGTGGGGCGCGAATTTCCTCGTCTCCTTCACGTTCCCGGTCATGTTCGGCGACAGCGGCCTGAACGCGTTTGGCCACGGTGGCTTCGCGTTCTGGATCTACGGCGCCTTCGGGTTGCTGGCGGCGTTCGTGGTGCTGCGCTTCGTCCCCGAGACGAAGGGCATCGACGGCGACCAGGTGGCGGCGCTGTGGCGCCGCGAGAGCTTCTTCAAATTCTCTAGCTAGAGCTCAGATCCAGCCGACGGTCCGGCGGAATTCGAGTTCCGCGGCGTCGCGCGCGGCCTGTTCCGCGGGCGTCGGCTGCGGTTGCGCGCGCGCCTGCGCCAGGGTCTTGGCCAGGGGTGGCAGGCCGGCCTGCGCACGCATGGAACTCACGCGCGCTTCGTTTTCGAGGGGGTGTGGCTCGAGGCCTTTTGCGCCCACGCGAAGCTGTGTGCCGTAACGCTGCGGGCGTCCCTCATAGACCCGGATGCGGTCGTCGATGATGGCGAACTGCCAGCGTGGCGCCTCACCGGCATCGGAGGCGTGCTCGAGGAGTTCGCGGCACTGGCGCATGAACGGCGGTTCGCTGATGGCATGCAACGCGATGCGCCATGCCGCCTTGGCGCCCTTGTCGCCGACCAGTGTGATGCCGGGCCAGCCGAACACCGCGATGATCTGCCGCAGACGGCTGGTATTGGCGCGATGCACTTCTTCGAGGCGCGGGTGATATTTGTCATTGAGAGCGCCGGCGGCGGTCAATTCGTTGCGCACCGCCTGGTCCTGCGCTTCCATTTCGAGAAGTGCCTTCTCGAGTGATTCGTCCATGCCCTGCCTGGCTCCCCTCAGCTAACAGCGCCGCCAATATACACGACGGGGACGGCGGGGAAACCCGCGCGGCACGAACACCGCGCGGGGCACGAACACACGCTTCCAATCTACCGCTGCGGCGGTTCCGCGCGTTCGTCGAACTCGGCGTTGTCCAGGTAGCCGTCGCCGTTCTTGTCGGCGGCGGAGAAATTCTCGACCAGCTTCGGGTCCGCCGAAGCTTCAGGCAACGAGATGCGGCCGTCCTTGTTGGCATCGAACGCCTCGAACGAGCCGCCTTGGCCGGCGGGCGTGGCCGGCTGTGTCTTTCCACCTTCGGCGGCGATGCCGGCGAACGGGACCAGGGCAACCACCGCGGTGGCGAGAAGTTTGTTCATGAGTCACTCCTATGCTGGAAGTCTCTTGCGGCAACGACATTGCACTGGATCCCCCAAGGGGTCCAACTGGTGGCGCAGAGCGACAGCCGCTCCAATACTAACTACAAACAGCCACTTGCGGGCCGGGGCGGAATGCGCTTACGTCGAACCCGTGTGTTGTCCCACGCGGATGTCAGCGCATTCCGGGGGCGCGACGCGCCGGCAACTCTCAAGGTGCGCAGATGGCCGCATTCTGGTTCGTGCTCGTCGGATTTCTGCTGGTGTTCATCGCGCTTCTGGGCCGCTTTCTCGATCGCCTTCCGGTGAGCCCGGCGATGATTTATCTCGCGGTGGGTTTCCTGCTCGGCCCGTCCGTATTCGATGTGCTCGAGCTGCATCCGCTGCGTGAGCTCACGCTGCTCGAGTCCATCACCGAGATTGCGCTGCTGATCGCGCTGTTCACCGTCGGCATCAAGATACGCGTGCCCATCGGCGACTGGCGCTGGAGCGTGCCGTTGCGGCTCGCCACCATCTCGATGGTGCTCACCATTCTCGGTATCGCCATCGTGGCGGTGGTGCTGCTCGACTTCGACTGGCGGCTGGCGCTGGTGCTCGGCGCTGTACTCGCGCCAACCGATCCGGTGCTCGCATCGGACGTTCAGCTGCGCAGCGCGCAGGACAGAGACAGTCTGCGTTTCGGTCTCACGGGCGAGGGCGGTCTCAACGACGGAACCGCCTTTCCATGCGTATTGTTAGGCCTGGGATTGATGGGGCTCCATGAACTCGGCTTCGCAGGCTGGCGCTGGCTCGCCGTTGATGTCGTGTGGGGCACCGTGGGCGGATTGGGGATCGGCTTTCTCCTGGGATCGGCGCTGGGCGGCGGCGTGCGCATGTTGCGCGCCTGGCGGCGCGACGCGGCGATCGTCGATGAATTCCTGCTGCTCGGCGCGATTGCGCTGAGTTACGGCGTGGCGCTTGCGGCCCACGCATTGGGATTTCTCGCGGTCTTCGCCGCAGGGCTCGCGCTGCGGCGCGCCGATGACATTCACGCGAATTCGAAGAATGTGGCCGACAAGTCGCCGCTGACTCCCAGCCTGCTCAACGTCAACGAGCAGCTGGAGCGTATCGTCGAAGTCGCGGTGGTCCTGCTGGTGGGCGCCATGATCTCCACGGGCTACTGGTCGCCGGCAGGGTTGTTGCTCGCGGCGTTGTTGTTCGTGGTGATTCGCCCGCTCGCCGTGTGGATAGGGGTTCGCGGCACGGACGCCGACGGCGCGCCACGCCGGTTGCTGGCATGGTTCGGCATCCGAGGCATCGGTTCGGTGTACTACGCGGTGTTCTTCGCGGGCTACGAATTGCGCGATGCCGTGGCCACTGAGGTGCTGTCGGCGGTTTTTACGGTGATCGCCGCATCCATCGTCCTGCATGGCATATCGGCCACGCCGCTCATGGAGCTGTATCGCGCACGGCGCGGGCGGGGCAGGCCGCCGGTGGCGGTGTCGGACAAACCATGACATTGGCGGCGTCGCGATCCCACGACGTACCCGGCCCCTGCCGCTGTGCGCATTGCGGCACGAATTCCAGAATCGCGCCCATGAACAACTGGGATCGGATTTCCGGCAACTGGATGCAGTGGAAGGGCCGTGTTCGCGAGCGTTGGGGCAAGTTGACCGACGATCAGCTCGATGTCGTGGCCGGTCGGCGCGAGCAGCTGTCCGGCCGCATCCAGGACGCGTATGGCTTGTCGAAGGAAGAAGCCGAACGCCAGCTGCTCAATTGGCAACGCAATCTCGCGGTCGAATATGACGAAGCGGATCTCGTGATCGATGAAGACGAGCGCGACGTACAGAGCGGACGGAAGTAGCCATGTTTACCCTGAATGGAATTCGCAACGCCTTCTGGTGCGCGATCGCTTTCGGCATCGTGGCCTGCGCCTCCACGCCCATGCCCATCGAAAAGCTCGCGGTCGCCAGGAGCTCGATCGAGCGCGCCGAGCAGGCACAGGCCGCGCAGTTCGCGCAGATCGAACTGGATAGCGCGCGCAACAAGTTCGCCGCGGCCCAAACAGCCGCCGACAAGCGCGATGCCCAGGTGGCGGCTCGCCTGGCCGACCAGGCTGACGTGGATGCGCAGCTCGCCGAGTCCACCGCGCGCGCCAGGCAGCAGGAACAACTCGTCACGGAGATGGACGCCAGCCTGCGCGACCTGCGCAACGAGACACTGCGCCGTGACAACACTGGCACGCCGGCCCCGCAGCCCGCCGCGCAACCCTTTCCGCAGCAGCCATAAGAGGCACTCGATGTATCGCCAGCGCATGAAGCACTCTTTCGTTGTTGTCGCGGCTTCCGCCTTGTTAGCGCTTGCCGCGTGCGAGACCCAGCCTGATCCATCCGCCATGCTCGAGCAGGCGCGCAGTGCCATCACCCAGGCCGAAGCTGATCCGAACGTTGCCAGGTACGCGACCACTGAGCTCGACCGGGCACGCAAGCTGCTGGTCGACGCCGAGCGTGCCGCCGGAGAGAAGGCCGAGGGCGGCAAGACCGCGTCGCACTACGCCTATCTCACGACACAGATGGTGCGCATCGCGCAGCAGCGTGCACAGGAGCAGGTGGCCATCACGCACCTCAGGGCCGGAGAGACCGAACGCCAGAAGATTCTGCTCTCGACACAGCCACGGCCACAGGCACAGGTGGAGTCCGAGCGGCTGGCCGCTCAGCTCGAAAACCTGCAGGCCTCGCAGACTTCCCGCGGAATCGTGCTGACGCTCGATGAAGGGTTGTTCGACATGAGCAAGGCGCAATTGAAGCCGGGAGCGGAGCGTTCGATCGACCAGATCACGGCGTTTCTCAACCAGAACCCGGATCGTCGCGTACAGGTGGAAGGATTCACCGATAGCCAGGGCACCAACGATTTCAACATCGAGGTTTCCCAGACCCGGGCGGATACGGTGGCCATGGCCATCATCCACCGAGGAATCGATGCCGAACGCGTGCGTGCGATCGGTTACGGCGAGGGGTACCAGATGAACCGTCGCGTGGAGATCATCGTCTCCAACAGTGATGCCGCGATCCCAGGCCGCACGGCCGGAGCCCCGTGAAGGGCGAGTTCCTGCCCGGAGATCATGGCGCGTCACTTGCGCTGCACGAACACGCTGCGCCTGAAGGAATGGAAGACTGCGCGCTGCGACTCATCGGCAACTCGCCGGGCATGCAAAAGGTCCGCGAGCTCATATCGCGGGTGGCGCCAACCGATTCGACGGTCCTGATCTGCGGCGAGAGCGGCTGCGGCAAGGAACTCGTCGCCGAATCGGTGCACGCCATGAGTCCGCGCGCTGGCAAGCCGTTTGTCGCGCTCAACTGCGCCGCGATCCCAGCGACGCTCATCGAGGCCGAACTATTCGGGCATGAGCGAGGAAGTTTCACGGGTGCGCTGCGTACCCGCGAAGGAGTCTTCGAGCGCGCCAACGGCGGAACCCTGCTGCTCGATGAGATCACGGAGATGCCGCTCGACCTGCAGTCACGCCTGTTGCGCGTGCTGGAAACCAAGCGGTTGAGCCGCGTGGGCGGCTCCGCGGATCTGCCGGTCGACGTTCGGGTCATCGCCTCCACGAACCGCCTGCCGGCGCGTGCATTCGAAGAAGGGCGATTGCGCGAGGACATCTACTATCGCCTGGCCGTTCTGACCATCGAGCTGCCACCCCTGCGCGATCGTGGTGAGGACATCCTGGTGCTCGCGGAGTTCTTCCTCGGGGAGCTCAACCTGCGCAACGGCACTCGCAAGCGTCTGTCGGTGGAATTGCGGGAGCGCTTCGCCCGCCATCGCTGGCCGGGCAATGTGCGCGAATTGCGCAACGCGGTGGAGCGGGCGTACATCCTGTGCGATGGCGAGCTGAATCTCAGCGACCAGGAAATGCCCTCGTTGCGCGGCGCCGAAGGCGCGGGCGCGGACGCTGACGGAATCCGCGTGAATATCGGAACGACGCTCGAAGAAACAGAGCGCACTCTCATTCTCGCCACGCTCCGCCATTTCGAGGGCGACAAGCGGCGTGCCGCCGATGTGCTCGGCTGCAGCCTGAAGACGCTTTACAACAAGCTGCACGCGTACAAGCGCGGGCGGCAGCATGCCGGCATGAACTGAACAACGCGCGCAACCGCGCGCACAAGGAGAGAGCGATGGGTATCATTCTGTGGCTGGTCATTGGCGGTGTGGTGGGTTGGCTCGCCAGCATCGTGATGAAGCGCGACGGCAGTCAGGGCATCTTCCTGAATATCGTCGTGGGTATCGTTGGAGCAATGCTGGGCGGATGGCTGCTGGGCCCGATGCTCGGCGCGCCTTCCATCAACTCCGGTGTCATCAGCATCGGTAGTTTGCTGGTGTCGTTCCTTGGCGCGGTGATCCTGCTCGCCATCGTCAACCTCATCTCGCGCAGTCGCGTGCGCTGATCGCGGCCCGGCGCCGCGCGGCGGGAGCTCGAGCATCGTGGTCGCGGACCTCTTTGAAGTCCACGTCCCGGTGCTGGAGCTCGTGCTGCGCGGCACGCTGGTGTATTGGCTGCTGTTCCTGATTTTTCGCTTCCTGCTGCGCCGTGACGTCGGCGCGGTCGGCATCGCCGACATCCTGCTGCT
>DASQJS010000204.1:0-3446 GCA_035630995.1 Steroidobacteraceae bacterium
GTTTTCACGCCCGGATAGCGCTGCGGCAGCAAATCGAGATCGGGTACATCGCAACGGCCGATCCGCCGTACGCCCACGGACCTCGAGAAGTCGTATTCCTGCGTGTCGAGCCAGCCGTGCACGTCGATCCACGCGCCATTCTCCAGCGTACGGAAAGGCTTGCCGCAATAGCCCAGGACCGAACGAATCGTCGCGAGTCCCGGAACGACCGCCCCGGAAGTGATTCCGATGCGAATGATGTCGAGGCGTTTGAACTCTCCGCGGTATTTGTCGACGACCGCAGAGGTGAGCGCCGGCAAAGAGCTCACGCCGCTGATGATCGAGACTCCCGCCGCACGTGCTTCCGCATCCAGCTTCGTGACGCCACCGACGAATGCGCGGCCATCGGCGAGATCGAAGTAGTTGCAGCCGGCTTTTATCGCCGCCCGCGCCACCGCGTAGCCTTGACCCTGGAACGGACCCGCGGTGTGGATCACGGTGTTGACGCCCAGCTTGCGTAGTTGCAGCGCGAGGTCCGTGCGGGTGGCGTCCAGCGCGCGTGCGTGGTTGGCACTCAGGCCGATCTGATACGCGGCGGCGGTGGCCTTGGAGAGACTGCGGCCCGCGAGAATGAGCCGGATACGAGGGTTCTTCGCCAGCGCTGCGCAAATCCGGCTGCCGAAAAATCCATACGCGCCGAGCACGAGGACTGTCTGGGTGGGTGCCGCCATTCCGCGCGACTACTTTTGTGCCGTCGCGGAGAGGCGTTGAACCACGAGGCGCCGCGCAGGGTATTGCAGCACACCCAGGACTTCTCGATTCGCGGCGCCGCGCGCCAGCACGAGAACGACGTGGTTGCGAACTTCATGCGTGACGGCGTCGTCGATCAATACGAAAGAGCGTGGCGACGCGCCCGGGGGCGGCGTGAATTCCACCTGCGCCGATAGATAGGCGTGACCGAGGTAGGTGACGTTGCTCACGGAGCGCACGTCCACCTTCCACGGCGTGCCTTGCGGGGTTTCCGCCGAGAGGTGACGCAGCAGGTAGTCCGCGAAGGGTTCCGACACGTGTTCCGCGGCGGTGGCGAACGCGAGCTCGGATTCCGGCACCAATACCTCGGCGCGAACCGAGTCTCCCACGAAGTCGAGCTTGATCAGCGAATTGGGGGCGTCATGCGCCAGCGCGAGTGCGCATCCGGCGGCGCACAGCAACGTCATCATCGATGCAGCTCGCGCGTTCATCTGGCGCCGATCTCCCCGCCATAGTCGGATTGTTTGTCGCGCCACAGCGCGTGGTAGTGCAGCTTGGTGCGATCGGCCACGGCGCGCTGGACGATCAGCTCCATCCAGATACGCGGCCCATCGATGCGTACGTAAGAGCCTTCCGCGGTCAAGTCCGGCTGACCCGAATAACCGACATAAGTTTCGGCGAGCGCCGCCGGAGATTCATAGGCCGCAACCAGCTCCTCCGTGATGGCATCGCCGGGTAGAGAGGCGTAGGTTTCGAGCGCCGTGCGCACCAGCGCCTGCTCCTCGGCGGACAGCGCGCCGTAGAGGATGCCGCGATCGGTCGTGCCCGTGGGGTACGACATCGGAAATCCCGTGTCCGTGCCGCCTTTGGGCAGCTGTCCCTGAACCATCTCGACGACCACACCTTTCACGACATCGGTGAACGTGCCCGATAGTTTCGCCTCGGCGTGATTCGCCAGCGCGCGCGCCAGCGTCGACATGGCCGCGCTTTGCGTGACCAGCGGCTCGTAATCCGTATCGCCCATATTGAAGTAGATGGGCTCGCTGCCGAAGAACAGCGGTGTCGCGCCTTCGCGGCCGCCATTGAACGTGAGGTTGTACGCGATGTGGTGCCCGCCAATCTGCAGCATCCATGGCTCCTTTTCGGAAGGTGTGCCGAGGATGCTCATGAAATAATTGGCGCCGTCCCAGCCGATCTTGCGTGCATCGACGTTCTTCAGAAAATTATCGGCAATGCGGATTTCGTCGAGCATCTTGAGTCCGCAGGCCGACAGCGCCGCGGCCGCGACGCGGCGCGCCGCGTACTCCTGCTTCACATCCAGGTCGCCGAGGCGCAGGCCGGTGCGTGGCACGACGCCGACTGGAAGATTCGACCAGCGAATCGCCGAGTCGCGCACGAAGGGCTGCTCGAGGGCTTTGCGTTGCTCAGCGGTGAGCGATTTCTGCAGGGCCTTGACCGCGGTGATGACCGCCTGAACCTGGCCGTCGCCCGTGGACGGCCTGGGGCACAGCGAGTCGGCCGGGTGCGCCGCGTTTACCACCATCAGCAGTCCGACCATCGCCGCTGGCCAAGGTAGTTTCATCGAAGGGCCCTCTTGTTGAGTATGAGCTGAACCAGCCACATGCCCGCGATCACCGCCGCCATGAACAGGTACGCCATTCCATGGCCGCTGGCGAGCAGCACGATACCGGGTCCCGGGCAGATGCCGCTCAGGCCCCAGCCCACACCAAACGTCGCCGCGCCTGCGAGCAGCAGTTTGTCGATATGGCGGCGATCCGGCAAATCGACCGGGGCGCCGAGCAGGCTGCGCCGGCTGCGGCGCACCGCCCAGAACGAGGGCGCGGCGGTGAGCACGGCCGCGCCCATGACGATGGCAAGCTGCGGCCGCCACTCGCCAAAGATGTCGAGAAAGCCCAGTACGTTGGCGGGGTTCGTCATTCCGGAGACGAGAAGACCGGCACCGAAAATCAGCCCGGCGAGCAGCGCCGTGAAGAATTTCACTGCAAACCCCCGTGGCGTACGACGAGCACGGTGAGCACGGCCGCGGTCATGAAAACGAGCGTCGCGGCCAGCGAGCGAGTAGATAGATTCGCCAGGCCGCAGACGCCGTGCCCGCTGGTGCAGCCGCTGCCGATCTGCGTCCCGGCGCCAACCAGCAGGCCCGAACCGGTCGCCCAGGCCCAGTGATGCGGCAATAGCGCCGGGCCAGTGCCCAGGATGAGCGCCGGCACCAGCAGGCCCAGCAGAAAGCCAAGGCGCCATCCCTGTTCCCCGGCCGCCTCGCGGATCACGTTGCCGAGAATGCCGCTGACGCCGGCGACGCGGCCGTTGAGCAGCAGCAGTGCCGCCGTGCCCGCGCCAATGAGCATTCCGCCGGCAATGGCGCGCAGGACTTCAGGTGAGTTCAGAGGAGTCACTTGGGCTTTCGCATGAATTTCGACAGGTTACGCGCACAAGCTGCAGGGTAGAAGAAGCTGCTCGACTCGAAGGAGTGGTCAAGATTCGTACAATCTTTGCCTCTGCATTTGCCGAGAAACGGCGATACATCTTCGAGTCCGCTCCCCGTACAATCCCGGCCCACAATAACTTTCGATGAAGGGCATTCGCCATGGCGCGGGGAATAAACAAAGTCATTCTGATCGGCAATCTGGGCGCAGACCCGGAAACCCGCGCCATGCCTTCGGGCATGACGGTGGCGAACATCCGCGTGGCCACCA
>DASQJS010000205.1:0-5732 GCA_035630995.1 Steroidobacteraceae bacterium
GGTACCTACCGGGAATACGCTCGGGGACGTCGATTTGTTCCATCTCATCGATTCGCGTGTACCTGCCACGACACGCCGTACTTGTCGCGCAGCCAGCCGCCCGGCTGCTTCTCGCCACCGGCGGCGAGTTGATCGGTCAACCTGGCGGCCTCGTCACTGCTGGCGCAGGTGAACAGCAGCGACATGGCCGGTGAGAATCCGAAACGCGGGTTACCGTTGAGCGCCACGAGCATCTGGTCTCCCAGCATGAAGCTCGCGGTCATGACGCCGCCCTCGGGGCCGCGACTGTTGGCGGGGAAACGCTGGATCTCGCCCATCTTCGCGCCGGGAAAAATGCCCACGTAATAGCGGGCGGCTTCTTCAGCCTGGTCGTTGAACCGTAAAAAAGGAATCAGTGGGCTCATGAATTTGTCCTTGTTAGACCTTTGGTCGATGATGGCGGCGAGCTTGCCCATTTCGCCCTCCCAGCCCTGCGTCGCCATCGAGGTGTAGAACTCGTTGTGCATGGCGTCGAGCTGGAGGTCGACGCGAACGGATTCGGCGCCAAGTGGGGCCAGCATCAGCCGCGTCTCAACCTCATACGGCACGACGCCGGGAATGAAATCCGCGAGATTCATCCACGCCGCCAGCGTTTTCGGGCTGACTTCCGTGTAACGCGCCTTGAGCGGCGTGGACAGCGGCTGGTTGTGCTGCTTCATGAACGCGATCTGTTCCGCACCGATGCAATTCATGACGTATTCGAGCGCGCCACCCGCGCGCAGCTCGAGCTTGCTGACCTTCACCTCGAAGCCGGGCGGACCCCACCAGGACTCGATGCCCTCTTTCGTGGTCCAGAGTTCCCAGACGAGATCCAGCGATGCGTTGAACGTACGCTGCAGGTTGATGCGCTTCTTCACTTGTTGCTCCGTTTTTTCCTCGTTGAGGCTGCCATCTTTCGTCGCTCGAGCTCGGCGCCGAAGCGGTCGAGTCGCGCTTCCCAGTGGGCGCGAATGCGCGCGATCCATTCGTCGAGCTCGTCGAATGGCTGCTGGCGCAGGGAATAGAAACGTTGCTGACCCTCGGGGCGCACGCTGACGAGGCCGGCGCGACTCAGGATTCCGAGGTGCCGCGACACGCCCGACTGCTGGATGTGCACGCGCTCGACGAGCTCATTGACCGGCTGCTCGCCGTCCCGCAGCGCTTCGATGAGCGCGAGACGCATGGGATCGGCAAGCGCGGCGAAGGTCGATATATTCATTAATGTGTATATACACATTCACGGCTTCACCAGTCAACCAGAAGATTCGGATGTCCCGGGCATGGGACGCGGAAGTCGGCAGCGGCTTTCGCTACTGCAGCAAGTCGAGCTGCGTGGCCAGGGCGTCGATTCGCGCGGCAATCTCCGCGCGAACCGCGGCGTCCGGCTGCGCGTCGGCGGGACAGGCTTCGACCAGTCTTTCGAGCGCGGCCGCCGCATCGCTCAGCTCGCACAGGCCGAGCGTGCCACCGGTGCCGCAGGCGCGATGCGCGAGGTGGTGGATCTCCTCGAGCGCGGTGAGATCCACTACTCCATGCACGGCCTCGAGCCGCGCAAGCGCGTCGCGCATCTGCGCCACGTCGCCGGTGGTGCGCGTGACGAACTTGCGTGTGAGGTCAACCAGGCGCGTCCTGACTGCCGTCGCATCGCGCTCGCCGGCGTCGCTCAATGTGCCTCCCACAGCGCTTTCACCTGCCTGCCCAGCGTCATTGGGTCGAATGGTTTGGCAATGATGCCTATCGCGGACATCTCGCGCAGGCGTCCGGTCTCGCTCGACCCCGCCTTGGCAGTCATGAAGATGACCGGGATGCGCGCAAGCTCGGGGTCGGACCGCATTCTCCTGAGCAGGGTCGGCCCGTCCATGCCCGGCATCATCACGTCGAGCACCACCAGATCGGGTCGCTCGACGCGCATCTTCAGCAATGCGCGCTCGCCGCCGTCGCTCGTGTGGACCTCGAGGTCGCCGTCGAGGCTCAGTGACATCTGCACGATCTCGCGTATGTCCGCGTCGTCGTCGACGTACAGCAGGGACTTGAGCGCATTGCCGGTGGCCACGCTCGGCGCAGGCGTGCCATCGAGCGTGACGCGATCACGCCCGTGGTTCTTGCTCGTGTAGAGGCAGTCGTCGGCACGCCGCAGCAACTGTTCCGCGGTGGCGGCGCCGGGATCGGTGAGTACCGACAGGCTGGTCACTCCCACGCTCACGGTCACTTCGACGTTGCCGGCGCTGGTCGGCATCGGCGCGGCGGCCACTGCATGACGGATCTTCTCGGCGACCGTCGCGGCACCGGCGAGCGGCGTCTGTGGCAGCACGATCGCGAATTCCTCGCCGCCCATGCGCGCGCACCAGTCGTATTCGCGGGGCAGCGACTCCTGCACGCGGCGCACGAATTCCACCAGCACGTCGTCGCCCGCCGAATGGCCGTGACGATCGTTGATGTGTTTGAAGTGATCGATGTCGCACACCAGCAGCGAGAGGTCGCCGCCGAGACGGCGCGCGCGCTTGAGCTCGCGTCGCATGTGGCTCATGAAATAGCGCCGGTTGTGCGCGCCGGTGAGTGAATCGGTCATCGCCATGCGGCGCCGCTCTTCGATCACGAGCTTGAGCGAATGCTCGAGCGAAAGAATGCGCCGTGCCGTGGCAAGCCGCGCCAGCAGCTGCGTGCCGGAGACGCGCTTGGAAATGTAGTCGTCGGCCCCGGCCTTGAGGCCGGTGAGGATCTCGTCTTCCGAATCATGAGCAGTGCACAACACGATGTAGACGTACCCGGGGTACTGCGCGTCGTCACGGATCCTGCGCGTGAGCTCGAGGCCGTCCATGCCCGGCATGTTCCGATCCATGATCACGATGGGCGCGAACTGGCGCTTGAGCTCGGTGAGCGCCCCGGCGCCATCGCTGGCGGTCGCCACTTCGAAGCCGGCGGCGGTGATCAGGTCCCGGAGACGCTCGATGACAATTTCGTCGTCGTCGACCAGCAGCACGCGCGGCGCGATCGTCACCAGCACGGGTTGAATCTGCGTGATGGCCGATTCATCGGCGCGCGCATCGAGCACGGGCTTGACGTGCGTCACGGGGTTACGCCACCGATCGCCAACTGCAAGTTGTTGTCGCCTTCACGGACTACCATCGCATCTCACGTTAACGTAGCGAGTGTACGAGGGATAACGGCGCCGTCACAGAAGGCGCGACACCGCGCCATCATGCAAACGACTAAGGGTTTTCACCATTCCACCCTGGGCTAACTACCTCGGCCGGGCCGCGTTGCTCGCCACGCTGTACGTGGTCACGGGCAAGCTTGGCCTGCTGCTCGCAGTGCCTCCCGGCTACGCGACGATCATCTGGCCCGCGTCCGGCATCGCCATCGGCATGCTGCTGGTGCACGGCGCGCGGCTGTGGCCGGCCATCCTGCTCGGCTCCTGGCTGCTGAACGCCTATCAGTCCGGCGTGTTCGCCGACGGTGGGTGGCTGTCGGCCAAGTCCTTCGCGGCCCTGTGCATCGCGCTCGGATCCACCGCGCAGGCGCTTGCCGGCCGCGTCCTCGTCGCGCGCCTGATCGGCGTGCCGCTGCGCCTCAAGTCGGCGCGCGACGTATTGCTGTTGTTGCTGCTCACCGGCCCGGTCACCTGCACCATCGCCGCGTCCGTCGGCGTCAGCACGCTGTTCGCGCTCGGCATCATCGGTGGCGAGTCGATCGCCGGTAACTGGATTGCCTGGTGGTCCGGCGACTCGCTCGGTGTACTCGTATTCACACCGCTGGTGTTGCTCGCCCCCGGCGGCCGCGCGCAGATCACCTGGCGTGGAAAAGCGATTGGCCAGCTTCCATTCGCGGCGATGCTGCTGCTGGCGCTGCCGCTCGGCCTGACGTTCTACGCGTGGCAGGTGATCTCCGAAAACGACTACCTGCGCGGCGATGCGAAGTTCGAGACCTTGTCCATCGCGGGAGAAAAGGCGCTGGAAAACCGCCTGGCGTCCTACGGCAACGCGCTGCTCGGCGCCGCCAGCTTCATCCAGGGCTCCTCCGACGTATCGAGCGCGGAATGGCGCGCCTACGCGGAAACCATCCGGCTGCGGGAAAATTTTCCTGGCCTGAGTGGCCTGGCGTGGGTGCAGCCGATTGAAACCGCCGCCCTCCCCGATTTCGTGCGTCGCCGCCGCGCGGACGGCGCGCCAAACTTCACGATCCACCCGCTCCTGGTTGGCCTTCCCAACTACATCGTCACCTTCGTCGAACCGGAGGACGAGAATCGTGCGGCGCTCGGCCTCAACATCGCCTTCGAAGACAAACGGCGGGAGGCCGCCAACCTGGCGCGCGACTCCGGGCGCCCGGCCATCACGGGGCTGGTGATGCTGGTGCAGGACGAACGCAGCACACCGGCTTTCCTGATGCTCTATCCGATCTACCATCGGAACATGCCGACCGGCACGGTGGCCGAGCGTCGCGCCGCCTTTCGCGGCTGGACCGACGGACCGCTGCTGGCGCGCAATTTTCTCGCTTCGCTGACCGACCGCCAGGGCTCCGACTATCGCCTGCGAGTCTACGACGGCAACGCGGAACTTCCGGAAGCACTGGCCTACACCAGCGGTGCGGCGAACTCCTCGCAACCCGCATTCGTCAAGCGGGGCACCGTGCAGATCATGCAGCATCAGTGGCTGCTGGTATGGGAGAGCACGCCGGCATTCGAGCTGGCGCAGCGATCGACCAATCCGCTGTACATCCTCGTCGGCGGCCTGCTATTCACCGCGCTGTTGTCATTGTTGGTGGTGGTGCTGACGGTGCGGCGCACCGAACACATCGAACAAATGGTCGGCGAGCGCCGCTTCATCGTGCCGTCGCTCGTGTTCCTGCTGCTGACGGTCGGCAGTTTCGCGCTGTATTCCAGGCTGCTCGACCAGGAACTCGAGTTCGTGCGCCGCCAGGTACAGAACGATTCCGCTGAAATCGATTCGCAGCTGCGCGTGCGCACGGCCGAGCACATCGCGACACTTGCCCGCATGGCGGCGCGCTGGAAGTCGGCCGGCGGCACGAATTTCGACCTCTGGCGCAGCGACGCCACCAACCTGCTCAACGCGTATCCCGGGCTGCGCGCGCTGCAGTGGATCGACTCCACCCATCACGTCCGCTGGGTCGAACCGCTGGCAGGCAACGAAGGCGAGCTCGAGCGTAACGTACTGGGCGGCGATATCCGCGAGGGCGCGCTGCGCGCCGCGGCAGAGACCAGCCGCGAGCTGCTGACCGCGCCCATGCAGACGCGGCAGGGCTACGCGGGTTTCACTGCCTATCTACCGGTACGGCGGGAAGGCCGTCCCGATGGATTCATCGCCGGACTTTTCTCGGTACCCAACCTCTTCAATGGCGCCGTCGAGACCCGGCTGTCAGGTGACTACGCGATTTCAATTCAGTTTGGTGGGGCAACGGTCTACGCCAACAGCCGCGGCGACAGCCCGCTGACGCGTGGCCTGGCAACCGAAAAGGACCTGCGAATCGGAGGTCGTACGTGGAAGCTGCGCATGACGCCCACTCCCGATTTCGTGGAGCGGCAGAAATCCGGACTGCCGCTGCTGGTGCTCGGCGCTGGCCTGCTGGTGGCGGCGCTGGCGGCCCTCTCGGTACGTTTCGTGCTCATCTCCCGCCTCAAGTCTGCGCATCTCGCAAAGTCGCTGGCACTCAACGCGGGAATCATTTCGAGCAGCGCCCACCTGGTCATCGCGATCGAC
>DASQJS010000206.1:0-3151 GCA_035630995.1 Steroidobacteraceae bacterium
CGACAAGACCGGTGCACAGCGCCTGGAACTCAACCTGGGTGGCAGAAGCTCCGACTACGAAACCGCAGGCCGCGTCGAGACTTATAAGGCCGACGGCCTGTGGGAGCCGATCAATGGGTTCACATTCCGCGGTGGTTTCGAACATGCCATCCGGGCGCCCAACATCGGCGAACTCTACAATCAGGCCGGTGCGCAGGCACAGATCGGATCACCGCCCGGCCAGGGCGATCCCTGCGACACGCGTTCCACGGCGAGAACCGGTGCGAATGGCGCCAGCGTTCGTACGCTTTGCGGGCAGACGGGCGTTCCCGGTGCGATCCTGGATACCTACCAGTACACCACGGTCGCGATCGGCGTCATCAACAGTGGAAACACGGATCTGACTCCCGAAGAAGCCGACACGCTGACCTTCGGGTTCGTGTGGTCGCCCGAGTTCGACAAGCCACTGTTCGCGGACCTGTCGTTCTCGGTGGACTGGTACGACATCGACATCAGCAATGTCATCGCGCCGATTGCCGGTGGCACTGCGTTGAGCAAGTGCTACAACCTCGACGGCACCAACCCGACCTACGATGCGGCGAACCCGTTCTGCGCGGCCCTGCGGCGCAATCCGACGACGGGTGGTGTCGACACGGTCGCCGCGCCGTATCTGAACCTGGGCGGATTGCACACGACCGGCGTGGACGCGCAGATCGACTGGAAGATTCCTGCCGGTCCCGGCAGCCTCGACCTCAACATCCTGGCCAACTTCACCGACTCGTTCGAGACGCAGTTGCTCGTCGGTTCGGCCTGGCAGGAGTTTGCGGGCACGATCGACGGCACGCAGAACGGCGGCATTCCGATTCCGGACTGGAAGACGCTGACGTCGCTGACGTACCGGCTGCCGAATTTCGAAGGCGGCGTGCGCTGGCGCCATCTGCCGGAGATGAAGGACGTCACCTCGGTCACGCGGCCCGCGAGCCCGGCGCCGGGGGTGCCTTCGTATGACCTCTTCGACATCACGATGGTCTACAAATTCAACGAGAAGATCCTGGTCCGCGGCGGTGTCAACAACGTGGCCGACGAAGAGCCGCCGATCGTCGGTGGCACGATCGGCCAGACGCAGCCGGGCACGTACGACATTCTCGGCCGCTACTACTACCTGGGCCTGCAGCTGGGTTTCTAACTATCAATTCGACAAGTACAAGGTGACGATCGAGTCAATTCATCATGTGAACATTCGGGCTCCCGCAACGGACATCGCGAAGCTCCGGCAGTTCTACTGCGAGATCGTCGGGCTTCGCGATGGCTGGCGCCCACCGTTCGAATCGCGCGGCCACTGGTTGTATGCGGGACCGCACCCCGTCGTGCACCTCGTGGAAGGCGGGGATGATACCGACAAGGCATCGGGAGGCGGCGTAGATCACGTCGCCTTCCGGTGCTCCGATCTCGCGCCGATGATCGAGCGGCTCCGAAGCAGGGGAATCGATTTTCAGCTGACCCAGGTGCCCTCCCTCGGCGATCAGCAACTGCTGTTTCGGGATCCGCTCGGCATCGGCGTCGAGCTCACCGTTGCGGGAGCCGCCAGGTGCTGAGCTGCATCGCCACCATTTCCGTCAACGGCCCGCTGCGCACCAAGCTGCGCGCGATCGCCGATGCCGGCTTCGAGCACGTGGAGATCTTCGAGAGCGACCTGCTGGCTTCGCCCGAACCGGTGCACGTCATCGGCGCGATGATGCGCGACCTGGGGCTCACCTGCGTGGCGTTCCAGCCATTCAGGGACTTCGAAGGAATGCCAGCGGCCGAACGTGCGCGCGTGTTCGATCGCGCCGAGCGCAAGTTCGACGTACTGCAGGAGCTCGGCACGGACCTGATGCTGGTGAGCTCCAATGTCTCACCGGCTGCGCTCGCCGATCGCGGCCGGATCGTCGATGATTTCCGGGAGCTCGGCGAGCGTGCTGCCGCGCGCGGGTTGCGCGTGGCATTCGAGGCGCTGGCCTGGGGCCGGCACGTTCGTGATCACCGCGACGCGTGGGACATCGTTCGGCAGGCCGATCACGCTGCGGTCGGGCTGGCGCTCGATGCCTTCAGTTCGCTCGCGCCCGGCATTCCGATCGACAGTCTGGGCGCGATCCGGCGCGAAAAGCTGTTCCATGTGCAGATTGCCGATGCGCCGAAACTCACGATGGATCCGCTGTCGTGGAGCCGCCATTTCCGTTGCATGCCCGGGCAGGGCGACCTGCCGCTCGTGGACTACGTGGGCGCGCTGCGGCGAATCGGTTACGACGGCGTGCTGTCGCTCGAGATATTCAACGATCGCTTCCGCGCCGGCTCGACCACCGAAGTCGCGCTCGACGGCATGCGCTCGCTGGCCTATCTGCTCGAGCAGGTGGACCGAAAGCCGGATCCTCGCACCGTCTGCAAGGGAATCGAGTTCATCGAGTTCTGCGCGAACGAGGAAGAGGCGTCGCAACTCAGCCAGATGCTCGGCATGATGGGCTTTGCCGCCACGCACCGGCACGTTCGCAAGAAGGTCACGCGCTGGCGCCAGGGCGACATCAACGTAGTCGTCAATTGCGAGCCCGAAGGTTTTGCACATTCCTATGACACCGTGCATGGAGCGTCGGTGTGCGCGATCGGATTGCGCGTGGCCGATCCGGACGCGGCGCTGCGCCGTGCAGTGCAGCTGCAGATTCCGAGCTTTTCGCAACCCGTGGGCCCGGGCGAGTACGAGATCCCGGCGTTGCGCGGTGTCGGTGGCAGCCTGCTCTATTTCATGAAGGAATCCGATACGCCGGCGGTCTGGAAGACCGAGTTCGAGGCGCTTCCGACGGATCCCTCGCGCGTCGATGCGGGCCTTACGCGCATCGACCATTTCTCGCAGAGCATGCAATTCGAAGAGATGCTTTCCTGGCTGCTGTACTACGTGACTTTGTTTGCGGTCGAAAAAAGCGCGGCAGTGGAGATTGCGGACCCGGTGGGCCTCGTGCAGAGCCAGGCGGTGCAGTCGGGCGACCGCAGCGTTCGCATACTCCTGAACAGCTCGGCGGCAGGGCAGACTCTGGTCGACCGTTTCCTGCATGCCTATGGCGGCGCGGGTGTCCAGCAGGTTTCATTTGCCACGCGCGACATCTTTACCACCGCCGCGCGCCTGCGTGCTCTCGGCATGGAA
>DASQJS010000207.1:0-9958 GCA_035630995.1 Steroidobacteraceae bacterium
CTTTCCGGCGGGAATTTCCACGCCGAGCCGGTGGCGTTCGCGGCGGACAACCTGGCGCTCGCCGTGGCCGAGATCGGCGCGCTTGCCGAGCGCCGCATCGCGCTGCTCATCGACGCCACGCTCTCGGGCTTGCCGCCGTTCCTCGTGCGCGATGGCGGCGTGAATTCGGGATTCATGATTGCGCACGTCACGGCCGCGGCGCTCGCGTCCGAGAACAAGCTGCTCGCGCACCCGGCCAGCATCGATTCGCTGCCCACCTCCGCCAACCAGGAAGACCACGTCTCCATGGCCACCTTCGCGGCGCGCAAGCTCGGCGATCTCGCTGAAAACACGGCGATCATTCTGGCCATCGAACTGCTGGCCGCGGCGCAGGGCGTGGACCTGCGCGCGCCGCATCTCACCTCGGAGAAACTGCAGCGTGTGATGCGCGAGATCCGCGCGCGCGTGCCGCACTACGACATCGACCACTACCTCGCGCCGGACATCCAGGCCATGGCGGACGCCGTCAATGGCGGCGTGATCGCGGCCCACGCACCAATACCTGCGTGAGCATTCCGGTCGAGTTCGTGCTCTTCGGGCTGACGCTGCTCGGCGTGGCCGTGTTTCACCACCACACGCTGAAGGTGGCGCTGCTGGGCCTGGCGGCGATCATCGGCTACAAGCTCTTCTTCGGCGACTTCTACGGCCAGCCCGGACTGCTCGGACTTTGGTTTCACTTCCTCGAAGAGTGGGTGGTGCTCGCCAACCTGTTCGCGCTGCTGGTGGGTTTTGCGCTGTTGTCCCGGCACTTCGAAGAGAGCCACGTGCCACACCTGATGCCGCGGTTCCTGCCCGACGACTGGAAGGGTGGTTTTGTACTGCTGGCGATGGTGTTCGTGCTCTCGGCATTTCTCGACAACATCGCCGCGGCTATCATTGGGGCCACGGTGGCGGGCACTATCTACCGTCACAGGCTGCACATCGGTTTTCTCGCGGCCATCGTTGCTGCCTCCAACGCGGGCGGCGCCGGCAGCGTGGTGGGAGACACCACCACCACCATGATGTGGCTGGAGGGCGTGGCCCCGCTCGACGTGGTGCATGCCTACGTCGCCTCGGTGGCGGCGTTCTTCGTGTTCGCGATTCCGGCGGCGCGCGCGCAGCAGCGTCATTCGCCCATCGAGAAAGATCCCGACCCGCAGATTCACCTCGACTGGGCACGCGTCATCATCGTCGTGCTGATTCTCGTCTGCGCCATCGCCGCCAATATTCACGCGAACAGTCTGCCGCCCGAGCAGTCGGGCGCATTCCCGTACATCGGCGCAACCGTGATTGGCGTGATCCTCTTGGTCACTCCCTGGCGGCGGCCGGACTGGAAGGCCGTGCCGGCGGCAGCGACCGGCAGCGTGTTCCTGCTCTCGCTGGTGTTGGCGGCGTCGATGATGCCGGTGGAAAAGTTGCCCGAGGCTTCCATCGCCACGGCTTTCGGCCTCGGGTTCGTTTCGGCCTTGTTCGACAACATCCCGCTCACGAAACTCGCGCTCGAGCAGGGTGGCTATGACTGGGGCGTGCTCGCTTATGCGGTGGGCTTTGGCGGCTCGATGATCTGGTTCGGATCGTCAGCCGGCGTCGCCGTTTCCAACTTGTTTCCCGAAGCCAAATCCGTAGGCCAGTGGCTTCGGCATGGCTGGTATGTCGCCGTAGGGTATGTCGTCGGCTTCATCGCGCTGATCGCGGTGCTGGGCTGGAATCCGCGGGACATCGGGCACGGCTGAAGTCCGGCCGCTCACCAGCACGAACAGCGCCAGCACCCAGTGGAAGGCGACCGGAATTGCACCCTCGCGCCAGAAGTCCGCACCGTTCGCATTGACGTTCACGGCGAGGCGCACTGCCATCACCAGGAAATAGATCCCCGCCAGGATGCGTAGCGCCTCCGCCACCCGCGGACGCGAACGCGCGAAGCTGCCGTTGCGCACTCGCCGGTTCCAGGCCACCACCGCCATCAGCATGAGAATGCCGATCTGAACCGGCAGCAGGACCGGGTAGGGAAGCAGGCCCGAGTACCAGGCCTCCATGTCCGGCAACCAGTCTGGCGCTACTAACAAGGCCTGGACCTGGCCGATTACACGCGCGGCGAACAGGGCAACGCAACTCCACAGCAGCCAGGCGGCAGATTCCGTATGCGATGCCGCGCCGCGGATCATTCGAACAGACCCGCCAGGTGTCGATACCAATCGCTCTGGAAAACCCCTTCAGGATCGAGCCTTCGCTTGGTCGCCAGGAACTGCCGGATCGCGGGATGCGCGGCTTCGACCTGGGAGGCGCTGGCGAAGCGGTGGTACGTGAGGAAGTAGCTGCCACCATGGCGCAGCGAGAGATCGATGAGCCGGCGAAAGTGATCGGCGACGCGCGCCACGTCCTCACGGCGGTGATCGATGTGCAGATTGAAGATCACGCAGGCGTAACTTTCGCGCGCCCAGGGCAACGCGGTTTCGTTTTCCGCTTCGATGAGGCGAATGGTGCCGTAGATGAAGTCGACGCCATTCAGCCGGAAATCGCGCCGCACGTCGTTCATGAATGCGAGCAGGGCGGGGCGCGGCACGTAGAGCTCGGTGATCATCTCGCTGCCGCGCACGGCGGAGCCGAGGCGGTGATCGAGCGCACCGTGGTAGTCCTCGAGGTACAGGTTGAGCTGGTGCGTATCGCTCCAGTACAGCTGGCCGTGGGTCGCCAGGTAGAACTCCGAGAACTTTTCGAAGGCGGCGCGTTTGTCCCGGTGCGCGAGTGTCAGCAGCTGGTTCCAGTCACTTTGCGACAGGCGTCGCTGGTCCTTAGGAATTTCGCGATCGCCGGCCACAGGCCGGTAGCTCGACAGAACCCCGGTGCGCAGAAACTCCGGGCTGTCGGGCGCAGTCGCGAACTGGAAGTCGCCATACAGATGACCCGCTGCGATGCGTTCATCGAATGCGTCGATGAGGGAATCTATTTCCAGGCGTGCGACGCAACGCTCCACTTTCACGCGCGGCACCAGCCGCAGCGTCACCGCCGTGACGACGCCAAACAATCCGTAACCGCCCACCACGTGGCGAAACAGCTCGGCGTGTTCCGTGCGACTGCAGCGCAGGATTTCGCCGGTAGGCGTGACGACTTCGAGACCTTCGACGTCCGCGACGAACGGCTGGGCACGCAGGCCGCGGCCGTGAATGTTCGCGGAGACCGCGCCGCCCAGCGTGAGGCGGTCGGCACCGGTCTGTTTCTGGCGGATACCGAATGCCGTGCCCGGGCCGCGCTGCAATGCCAGGTACCCGCGAATCAGATCCGGCCAGGTGATGCCAGCCTCCACTTCCATGAGCGCACGGCCGCGGTCGAACCAGCGCACGTGATTGAGGTGCCGCATGTCGAGCAGCGTGCCGCCGGTGAGAAACTGCTGGCCACCCATGGCATGACGCGAACCGCTGATGGCGAGTGGCTCCCGCTGGCGACGCGCTCGCGCCACGGCTTCCGCGACCTCACCCACCCAGCAGGGCTCCACGAGGCGACTGACCGCGGTGTGGTTGAGCGCCGAATGGGTGTCGTTGACCCAGAGCGGGCCTGGCGTCTTGCGAACCGAACGAGCGACGGAGTGCATGGGAGCCGAAGCTGGCTCAACCCCGGTGCCCAGGGCAATACCCCAAAACCGGGTATCGGATAGCGATACTGCGGGTGCCGGCGCCAGAAGGCGGAATTTCCGGCAGAATCGGCCGCCATGGGAGACACAACTCGAATCATCCTCGCGCTGAAGCGCGCGCTGCGTTCGCGCGGCATCACCTACGCCATGCTCGCCAAGCGCATCTCGCTGAGCGAGCCCTCGGTCAAGCGAATCCTGTCGCGCGGCTCGCTGTCATTGCCGAGGCTGGAGCGCATCTGTGAAGCCTCGGGCATTTCCCTGGAAGAGCTGATCCGGCCGGTGTCGTCGGGGCCGGCGGAGACGTCCAGCACCCTGAGCGCCGTGCAGGAAACCGCGCTGGCCGCGGATCCGCAGTTGCTGGCCTGCTTCTATCTCATGACCAATGGGCACACGCCGCGCGAGGTCGCCACGCAGCTCGGCGCGGATGAGAAGCAGCTGCGCCGCTGGCTGGTAAAACTCGACAACCTGCACCTGGTGGAACTGCGGGCGCGCCTGGGGGCTCGCCTGCGCGTGCATGCGCCCATTTCCTGGCGAGACGACGGCCCCATACGCCGCACCTACGAACAACAGGTCCGCGAGGAGTTCATGCGATCGAGCTTTCTCGCGCCGGATGAAGTGCTGCAATTCCGTTCGGCGGAAATGTCAGAGGCCTCGCGCGTGGTCCTGCAGCGCAAGCTGGCGCGTCTGACTGCGGATTTCAATGAGCTCGCGGAGCTCGATCGTCACCTGCCCAGCCGCGAGAAGCGCAGCGTGGCGCTCATGACGGCTTGCCGGCCGTGGGTGTGGTCGATGTTCGACGGTTTGCGACGACGATGATCACGGCCACGCCGAGCAGCAGGGCAAACGCCGCCTGCCATGCGTAGTAGCCGACCAGCAGGTCGCCGAGGCCATCATCGCGCCAGGCTTTTACGAACCAGTAAAGGTTCAGCAGGAAGCAGGCGAGCGTGATGCGCACGAACAAGCCGGGCCGCACCTTCTGTCTGGTGACCCACAGCGTGAACAGGATCAGGAACACCAGGTTGGTGAGCGCGCTCAGGACCTGGGGTATTGAATCGTCCCAGGTGAGATTGCCCGCGTCGCTGTACGGCACCAGCGGCGCCAGCGCATAACGAAACGCCATCCATCCGGGCACGTCCACCAGAACGGGCAAGAACCACGAGGCGGCAAATGCCGCCCCCGCGGTCCATACCAGGACGTCAGTCAGCTTCGTTTGATAGGTCTCGAGCACTCCTCGCGGAGCGTATCAAGACTGGCGTTCGAACTCCGCGTTGATTTCCTTGCCCGAGTCCGACAGCTGGCATCGGCCTTCACCGCCGCCTTTCATGCCGCGCTCGGGGTTGGCCAACCGGAATCGGCAGCGCATGTATTCGCCTTTCTCGTCGTGCAGATTGGCGAGCACGCGACCACTGTTTTCCCGCACGAACTCGGAACGCGAATCCGCGTTCCAATAACGCCAGTCATTCTTGCTTCGCGGGCGGTCCCAGCCGTCCCAGAGCGGGTCCAGGTTCTTCTCGCTGATGTCGCGCGAGATCTGCACATATTCACCGGTGAACACGCGGCCGGAGCCGAACGTGGCGGTGATGTCTCCGGAATTGCTGTCGTCGCTTTCCCAGGTGAATGCCACCGGTTTCTGCGTGCCGCGCACGTTGCCAGAGCCGGTTCCTGCGCCGTTTGGAGTTTCGCAAGCGGCCAGCGCGAGCACGGCAAGCGACAAGATGAGTGACTTTTTCATGCCGCAATCCTGGCGCGCTTCCGTGCGCGGGAATGCAGGACAAACAACACAAGCCTTGTAAGGTTAGTCGGCCGCTTCCGTAGGACGGTCGCGCGGCGGCAGTGCGTCCTTGAAGACGTCGAAGGTTTTCCACGCGGGCACCGGCGGTGTGTATTGCGGCCGCGGAGCGTACACCGACTCTTCCACGAGCTGCATCTTGTGGATGTAGCGGGGACAGTTGGGAAAGATGCGCTGCGCCGTCATGCGGACCAGGAACACCGCCCCCGGGAATTCCGCCAGCAGCGGGTCGTCCTGGCTAACTACCGCCGTGCCGTTCACGCGCAGGCGTTTCGGAGTCTCGAAGTCCACGAACAGCAGCCCCACCTGCGCGTTGACGCGCAAGTTGCCCCAGCTGCGGTACTGGCCGTTGCCGTCATAGTCGGGAATCGCCAGTGTGTGTTCGTCGAGCACGCGTACGAATCCCGGAAGCCCGCCCTTGTACGAGCAGTCGGGCTGGCCCTGCGCGTCGGCTGTGGCGAGGAAAAACATTCGGCAGCGCTGGATGAATGCCTTGTCTTCCTCGGTGAACGCGGCGCGCATCGTCACTTTTTCCAGTCGATCGGCAAGGGCGCGCGTCTCGCGCAGGTCCTGCAGTTCGCGCATGCCTTCGTGATAGGCCGGTGGCACGTTCATGGCCTCAGTCCCCCGTCGGTGAAATCCGGAATTCGATCACCGTCGAATTTTCCTTGAGCGTATGCGCGAGCCTCGAGGCCGCGCCGCGATCCGTGGTCTGCAGCGTCATGCTGTGCCGGAGGACGCGTCCTTCGGCGTCCAGCCGATAGCTGAAGTTGGCGATGCTGAACTTGTGGCGCTGGATGAGCCCGCGCATTTCCTCTTCCGAGAGGTTGCCGTCGTTCTCGTATTTCACGTCGAAGTTGTAGTACGCCTGCGTGGGCACGCGCATTTCGATCCAGCGGAACAGCGACAATACCGAGAGCGTGAGAATGGTGGACACGGCCATTGGCAGGTACAGACCGACTCCCGCCAGCACGCCGATGGCCGCGGTAATCCAGATGGAGGCGGCAGTAGTGAGGCCGCGCACGTTCAGGCCTTCCTTGACGATGACGCCGGCGCCGAGAAAGCCGATGCCGGTCATGATGCCCTGGGCCATGCGCGTGGGGTCGAGTCGCGATTCGCCCTGGCTGCGCACCCAATGGTCCTCGTACACCGTCACCAGCATCAGCAGCGCGGAGGCCAGGCAGACGAGCACATGCGTGCGCAGCCCGGCGGGTCGGCCGTGGAACGAGCGCTCGTAGCCGATGAGCGCGCCGGCACCGAGCGCGGCCAGCAGCCGCACGATCATCTCGATGTCGTCTTTGTTGAGTTCGAACATGGGCAGGGGGAGAGTCGCGCCAGACGCGATTGCCGTCAATGCATCCCGGGCCGCTCCAGCCGCCGCAGCGCCTTGCGGGCGAGGCTGAGCCAGTTCGACAGGGTGAGCGGGCACAGGCAGACCAGCATGTCGCCGTCCGGGTGGCCCGGATTGACGCGCGCGAAGAATTCCAGCGCCGGATCGGCACCCGTTCCCAGCACCAGCGGCGCGGAGGTGGACCGCATGCGTTTCTGTCCGGACCTCACCACGACTCCGCGCTCCGGACGCCACGCCGGCCCGTACGTCCGGGTCGCCAGTTCGTCGATGAGTGCCGCACTGGGTTCCGGCGTCGGTTCCTCGTGCCGCGGCCAGAACTGGCGGAAATTGCGCGGCAAGAGCAGGTAGCTCTTGTAGCTGAAGGTGTCGAAGAACCAATAGATAGGTCGCAGCGGGTACCGCAGGCGCGTGGCGAGGAAGGTGCGGGCCCCGAGCTTCTGCAGCAGATTGCGGCCGCGCCATGCCTCGCGGATCAGCACATGATGGGTTGCGATCACGACCAGCTTCTGGCCACGGAATTCGGTCGGGTACACATCGATGGCCGCCATGCCGAGCAGCGAATCGTTCATGTGGAACATCGCGATGGTCTGGCGCTGGCGAAGTTCGGCCTCGGCGTACGCCCGTTCCACGTCGTAGAACTCTTCGGTCAACGTCCAGATGTCGTTCCATTGCGCAGGCGTCACGTCGGCGGTGGCGTGCACGGTGGTAGTTATTCGGTCTGCCGCGGGCATGTCTGAGCTTACGTCGGACGCAAGGTGGCCAGCAAAGGCGATCCACCTACTGCGCAACCTGAGGCCGCGTGATCCAATGCCGGCATGGACATGGCACCCGTACATGCGTCGATGCTCATCCACCGTCCACCCGGGGAAGTCTTCGCCGCCTTCGTGAATCCGCAGCAGCTACGCAAGTTCTGGCTGAGCGACGCCAGCGGTCCGCTCGCGCCGCGCGCGCGTGTTCAATGGAGCTTCATGGTGCCGGGCGCCACGGCCCGGGTCGTGGTCACGCGGTTTGAATCGCCCCACCACCTGGCGTTCGACTGGGATGATGAAATGCATGTGGCCATGACCTTCGAGCCGTTCGGCGACGGCGGCACGCGCGCCGGAGTCGAAGTCAGCGGCTTTACCGGCGCGGATGCCGTGCAGCAGGCGACCAACACGATAGAGGGCTTCGCCATCGTGCTCTGTGACCTCAAGACGCTGCTCGAAACGGGTGAATCGCCCGGCCTGGTGCGCGCCAAGGCCGAGCTCATCATCGCGGGCCAGGCTGCGCAGGGCGGCTGAGTCGTATCTGGCGGATTTCGCTGGATTTCCGACGCGCTCCCGGCGATAGGAAAGGGCGATATACAGGGGTGCAGGCGGGGGGATGCTGGATGGATCGTCCCGGCGCCTCTATATAAAGTGCCACCCATGCCACTCCCCCAGTTTCACCCCGCCGTGCAGGCGTGGTTCGCCAGCACTTTTCCCGGCGGCGCAACGCCGGCGCAGCTTCAGGCCTGGCCCGCGATCGCGAGCGGCCAGCACGCGCTGATCGCGGCGCCGACCGGCTCGGGAAAGACGCTGGCCGCGTTTCTCGCGGCCATCGATTCGCTGGCGCGCGAGGGGGCGGAAGGGCGCCTGCGCGACGTAACGCGCGTCGTGTACGTGTCGCCGCTGAAGGCGCTTTCGAACGACATCCAGCGCAATCTCGAGCAGCCGCTCGCGGGAGTCTCCTCCGAGATGCTGAAGCTCGGCTCCTGCGCGCCGGAAATCCGCGCCGCCGTGCGCACCGGCGACACCACGCAGAGCGAGCGCGCCGCCATGCGCCGGACCGCGCCCCACATTCTCGTGACCACGCCCGAGTCGCTCTACCTACTGCTGACCAGCGCCTCGGGCCGCGAAATGCTGTCCACTGTGCGCACCGTCATCGTCGACGAAATCCACGCCGTGGCGCAGACCAAGCGCGGCGCGCATCTCGCGATTACGCTCGCGCGCCTCGCCGCCAATGCCGCGCAACCCATCCAGCGCATCGGCCTGTCCGCAACGCAGAAGCCCATCGAGGAGGTCGCCCAGTTCCTCGTGGGTGGGGAGTTGGTGCCGGGTGGGGAAAGTGGGGAGTGCGGCCGGAGCGGCCTGAGTCTCGCACTACCGTTCGGGCCGCACTCCCCACTTTCCCCACCCGGCACCAACGTCGGGAAAACCATCATCGTCAACTCCGGCCATGTACGTGATCGCGACATCAACCTGGTGATGCCGGCGGCGCCGCTCGAGGCGGTGATGTCGGGCGAAGTGTGGGCCACGGTCTACGACCAGATCGCGAAGCTCATCGAAGAGCACCACACGACGCTGGTGTTCGCGAACACGCGCCGCATGGTCGAGCGCGTCTCGCGGCACCTGGCAGAGCGGCTCGGCGAAGGAAACGTGGCGGCCCACCATGGCAGCCTCTCCAAGGAAACCCGATTCGACGCCGAGCAGCGCCTCAAGGCAGGCAAGCTCAAGGTGATGGTGGCCACTGCCTCGCTCGAGCTGGGCATCGACATCGGTGACGTGGAGCTGGTGTGCCAGCTCGGCACGCCGCGCAGCATCTCGGTATTCCTGCAGCGCGTGGGCCGCGCCAATCACTCCGTCGCCGGCGTCCCGAAGGGCCGCATCTTCCCCAGCAGCCGCGACGAGCTCATCGACTGCGTCGCACTGCTCGATTCCGTGCATCGCGGCGAGCTCGACCGCCTGCGCATTCCCGAACATCCCCTCGACGTGCTCTCGCAGCAGATCGTCGCGGAAGTGTCCGCGCGCGAGTACGGCGAGGACGACCTGTTCGACCTCATGCGCAGCGCGCATCCCTATCGCAATCTCGACCGGAAAGATTTCGACGCCGTGGTGCGCATGCTCGCCGAGGGCATCGACACCAAGCGTGGCCGCCGCGGAACCTATCTACACCGCGATGCGGTGAACAAGCGTCTGCGCCCGCGCAAGGGAGCGCGGCTCACCGCCATCACCTGCGGCGGCGCGATCCCTGACAACGCCGACTACCAGGTGATCCTCGAGCCGGCGGGCATCTTCGTCGGTACGCTCAACGAAGATTTCGCCAGCGAGAGCCTCGCGGGCGACATTTTCCAGCTCGGCAACACGTCTTACAAGATTCTGCGAGTCGAAGCCGGCCGCGTGCGTGTCGAAGACGCGAAGGGTCAGCCACCCAGCAT
>DASQJS010000208.1:0-7084 GCA_035630995.1 Steroidobacteraceae bacterium
GGCCAGCCATTCGGACAACTCACAACCCGAGACCAGCGACCAACGTCCGCTGACGCGAAAGCCGTTCGCTTCAACCACCGCCTTGCCGCTCGGCCGTGTGGAGCTCGCGTAGAGCCAGTCGGGGTTGCCGAAGATTTCCGCGCGCGCGGCCGGCTTGAGCAAGCGTCCCCAGAAACACGGCAGCGTGTTGTTCCAGATGATCCAACCCACCGAGGCTTCAGCACCCGCAAGAAGTTCGTACACCTCGAGCGCGAGGGGCGTGGGCAGCTCGAGACCGTGCAACTCGCGCGGAATGACCAGGCGGCACAGCCGCGCCTTGCGCAGGGATTCAACCACCGGCGGCGCGATGCGCCGCGCGGATTCGGTTTCGCTCCGAAGCTGGGTAATCAGCGGCAGGATTTCGCGAGCCGCCTTGAGCACGTCCGTTTGCATGCCCGCGATCGTACGACCCAGCCTGCGGGCGGCTCAAATGCGAAAAACTTGTACATGAGAACCGTTCTCATTAAAGTCCCGACACCTTATCTATAGCGCCAGCCAGCCAGCCGGTCCCGGGTTGCATGTCCTCAACCTGACCGCGCCCGCCAGCCAGCTTTCAACGGTCCTTTCGGACTGGAACAGCGATGGCAACGGCGACTCAATCTTCCTGGCACGTCATTGCGCGAGTTTGCGCGAGCATTTTCGGCAGCTACGCATTCACCTGGGGTTTCATCGCCCTTGGAGCGTCATCGCTGATCATCGGCGGAACCGCGTTCCATGAAGCCTCGAGCCTCACATCCATGCTCGGATTCCTGGTCTACCTGTGGGCGTTCTGCTGGGCGTTCATCGCCGCCAGTCTTGCGCGTGTGTGGGTGGTGCTGGCCGGTGGCGGCGTGGTGATGACGCTCGCGGGTTGGTGGCTCTCGCGATCCATCGCGTAGCCGCGGGAGACTCAAGTTGTTCGCGAACTTTCGATTGTCCTTCGCTTGGCTGCATACCTGGTTCGGCCTGGTGTTGGGATTCGTGTTGATGGCCGCATTCTTCTTCGGCTCGTTGTCGGTGTTCGATCGCGAGATCGATCGCTGGGCGCTTCCCGAAACACGTATCGAACCGCAGCCGATGCCGTCGTTCGACACGATTCTGGCTTCCCGCTTCGCGGAGATCGCTGCGCCCGAACCGGAGGAACTCGCTGCGGCGTCGAAGCGCTCTACTCAACCGCTGCCTGAAAAACTGAAGCCCGCGCTCTTTGGCGCCTACACCACGCACCGTGATCCGGTACTCGACGTGTTCGTGGGCTTCGAGGTTCCAAATTCCACTTTGCCCAACGACCTTGCCTACGGCAGCGTTGTCATCGATCCGCGCGACGGTCGCAAGTTGCCGAAAGACCGGCTGGCGCTCGGCTCCGCGTTCTTCTACCCGATGCACTACAGCCTGCACTTCACGTGGTACGACATCGGTATGTGGATCGTGGGGCTGGCCGCGATGGCGATGCTGGCGGCGGTGGTCAGCGGTGTCGTGATGCACCGGAAGATTTTCCGCGAGTTCTTCACGTTTCGTCCTGGCAAGAAGCTGCTGCGCGGCACGCTGGACCTGCACAACCTCACGGGCGTGGTCGCGCTTCCGTTTCATTTCCTGTGGGCGCTGTCGGGTCTCATCATTTTCGCCGGCGTCTACTTTCCGGTGTTCGACAAGATGCTTCAGCCGCTGGTCGAGCAGCATGAACGCGAAGAAGCAAGGCACACCGGCCTCGACGCCGAGCCCTCTGGCGTGCCAGGCACGCTCGCGTCGGTCGACGCCATGATGATTGCCGCGAAAGACCATTGGGTGAGCCGCGGAGTGCCTGGCGAAGTCGGCTATCTGCAGGTGACGCACGTCGGCAGCTCCAACGCCTACGTGAGCATCTATCGCGACAGTACCGATCGCGTCGCGACCGCGGAGGGGTTGCACTTTCAGGGCTCGACCGGGCGCGTGATCTTCGAAGACCCACCGACCGGTGCCGCAGAGACCGTCAATGGATTCCTGACCGGCATGCACTTGCAGCAGTTCAGGCACTGGACGCTGCGCTGGCTGATTTTCGTGGGCGGCCTTCTGAGCTGCGTGTGTATCACCACGGGTTTCATCTTTTTCGTCGAGAAGCGTAAACACGTGCACGCCAGACAGGGCACCAGCGGATCGCGCTGGGTGGATGCGCTGGCCGTCACCACCGTGACGGGCATGATGGTCGCAACCCTGGCAACTCTCGTGATGAACCGCGCGCTGCCCGAAGACCTCGCAAACCGCGACCTGTGGGAGAAGAGCACTTTCTGGATTGCCTGGCTGACCGCGCTCACGCACGCCTTGTGGCGTTCCGCCGCGGTGCTCCAGGCGCGCATGTCGAAGGCCTGGGCAGAGCAGAGTTGGGCGATTGCGGCGTTGGGCGCCGTGGCGGTTGTATTGAACGCGGCGACGACCGGCGATCATCTGGGCCGCACGTTGATGGCGGGCTACTGGCCCGTGGCAGGAGTCGACCTGATGCTGATTGCCAGCGCATGCGCCGCGGCGATTGCGGCGCGCAAGCTTCGGGCGCGAGCCGCCGAAGTGGTGCCCGTGAATCCGGAGGTGCCTGACTATGCCTGACGCATTGTTATTGGCGGCGGCGCTCGCCTGCACGGTGATCGGCATGGGCTGGCTATCGCTGGCGATGGACGTGCATTGGATACAGGTACGCGCGACCCGTCGTTCACCGCGCATGGTCATCATTCTCCGCGTACTTGGAGCGGCGTCGTTGGCAGCCTCGCTCGTTCTTTGCCTGCTGGCCGACACGGCCACCATGGCGGCGCTCGTGTGGATGATGTTGTTAGCTGTCGCGGCGGTGACGATAGCGCTCGTGCTGAGCCGGAAGCCGGCATTGCTGGCACCGTTGGTCGCGGCATTTCCGCAATCGCCGTAACAAGGCGGGCTTGACGCATTGAAGCGAGCAGCGGACGCTGAAGCGGAATGTTTTCAGGAGCCAGCCATGCCACGTTCCTTCACGTTACTCTTGGGCGCGAGCCTGCTGGCTTGCATGGCGAGCCTGGTGACGGCTGACGAAAAACCCAAGCGCGGCTGCGTTGCCGTCGAGGCCCGCCAGTTCGACTTCTGGATAGGACGCTGGGCAGTCACGGAAAAAGGTAAGCCGGCCGGCACGAACCACATCGAACGCATACTCGACGGCTGTGCGCTGCTGGAAAACTGGACTGGCGCGCAGGGTGGATCGGGAAAGAGCCTCAATTTCTTCGATCGAGGCGATGGGAAGTGGCACCAGACCTGGGTCGACGGTCGCGGTGGAGCGCTCTTCCTTGCGGGCACGTTTGAAAACGGTGCGATGCGCATGGAAGGCGAGAGAGCGGCGGCGGACAAGGAGCCCGCCTCACGTCATCGGATCACGTGGACAGCGCTTGCGGGTGGCACAGTGCGGCAGCTGTGGGAGTCGAGCCCGAGCGACAAGGAAGAGTGGACCGTTCAGTTCGACGGGTTGTACACACCCATCAAGTAGAGCGGCCCAGAAACGCAGACCGCGCGGTGCCTTCGGCGCAGCGCATCTGGCGTACGCCAGAGCCTTTCTGACGCAGGCTGCGCCACAGCGCAATACGCGACATCCCGACGCGGCCGGCGATTTCACCTGCCGTCAGCGTGGTCGACTCCATGAGGGCCAGCGCGCGCTGCGTGCGCATTTCACGCAACGCGGCGACCGGCGTGCTGCCGTAGACCAGCCGAAACAGGCGCAGGAAATGAAAGCGCGACAGGTGTGCCGCCGCAGCGATGTCCTTGAGAGTGATTTCATCCGCGGCGTGCGCGTGCATGAAATCGGTTGCCAGCGTGAGCCGGCGCGCGAGTTCGGTCCGCTTCCCGGGACTGGCGTTGACGAGCTCGAACGGCAGGCTGTTTCGCCATCTGCGGTGGGCAGCGATCAGGCGCCCTAACAAGAACTGGCACTGCTCCTCGAGCCAATGCTCGTCGCGTACACCCGCCGCCACCTGCCGCTGGATGTAGCGCAACACCGGCGAGATGTTCCTGTCATGCGGGTGGAGTGACTCATCGAACTCGATGCTCCCGAACGCAGGCTCTGCTCCGTCGTCGAGCGCCTGGTCCAGCGATCGCCCGAGGTCGCCGGCGACTTCCTGCGCGAACCCGGGACGGAAGAAGATGGAGAAGCTGTAAGCCTCGGCGGGAGTTTCGAGAACACTTCCGTAGGTGCGGCCTTCATTCAGCACGAGATAAGTGTCTTCGCTCACGGTGACGCGCCGCCGGTCTACGAAATACGTTTCGTCCCCGCGCGCAATGCACTTGATCGACAGCATCTGGCGGAACAGCCGGTATTCAACGCGGCGAGAGACCCCCGACACGATGCAGTTTTCCCGACCCCAGTGCCGGTAGAACTCACGGCGGAATGCCGCATTTCGCGGCGTTTGCGGCCGCGGCGGCAGATCGGGCATTTCGGTGAGTATCACCCTGCCATGGTTCGATGCGAGAAAGCCTCGCGTCAAGCCACATTTGTTTCACCCATTGCTGCCGCCGGTAGCCAATGCGCAACAGCGGCTTCCGAACGCTGGATTCAGGTCTTGGACGGCTGGATGTTCGCGTTCAGCCGGAACAGGTTCGTCGGGTCGTACTGATTCTTGATCGCCACCAGGCGTTTGTAGTTACCACGATAGTTGGAGTTGATCTCGCTCGAGGACGCTTCGCGCGCCATGTCGTTGACGTAGAACCCGCGCGTGAACGGCTCGAGCGTCGCCCAGTACTTGCGCGTCGCCTGGATGTGTTCGGCCGGACCCCCGGCGGCCAGTTGCCAGGAGGAAGCGGTCATCATGTTGGCGATGGAATCCCGCTGCGCAAAAGCCGTGGCGTTTTCCGGCTGGCGCCCGGCGGCGCCGCCGCAGTGCTGGCAGTAGAGAATCGTCGACCTGCCCGGATTGCCCTCGAAAGCATCGACCAGCTGCGACACGAGTTTGTCCGGAACCTTGGAAATGAAGCCACCCTTGAGGTATGAGGCGCGGGAACGCGAATCCCCCGAGTCATTGGAGCGCTGTACGTGGACGTAGTCCTGGGCCTTGATGGTGTCGCGATCCGGCGTGCCTAACTTCCGAATGGGGGCAAGCGCGGTTTCCGCATTCTTTTGCGGACCGCTGTAACAGACTTCCAGCAATGTGTAACCGGGAGCGTCCCCGGGTGGCTGAACCACGACCGGATCGAAGTAGAGTTCGTCCGGCGCGGTCGCGACATAGTCGGCATACATGCTCAAGAGGTCCTTGGCTCTCGCGATCGGGAAACGCACCATTCCCGCGACCACCTCGCGTTGCATCGGGTGCAGGCGGAATTCGAAGTTCACGACGATGCCGAAGTTGCCGCCGCCACCGCGCACAGCCCAGAACAGATCCGGATTCTCCTTCGCGCTTGCGTGTCGAAGTTGGCCGTCGGCCGTCACCAGGTCTACAGATTCGAGATTGTCGATCGACATGCCGAATCGGCGGACGAGGCGACCGAAACCACCGCCGGTAGTCAGGCCGCCCACGCCGGTGTGCGATACCGTGCCGAGCGGCGCCACGAGCCCGTGCGCCATGCACTCGTGATCCACCTCGCCGAGCAGCGTGCCGCCCTCGACCCAGGCGCGCCGCGCGCGAGGATCCACGCGCACTCCACGGAATTTCGACAGGTCGATCTGCATTCCGCGATCGCAGCTGGACTGGCCCGACGCGCTGTGGCCGCCGCACTTCACCGCGACCAGCAGATTGTTCGCGCGCGCAAAGGCGACTGCTGCCTGGACGTCGGCAACGCCGCTCGGCTGCGCGATGAGGGCAGGGTGTTTGTCGAACGAGGGGTTCAGAACCAGGCGCGCCTTGTCGTAACCCTCGTCAGCGGCGAGCAGGAGCTGCCCGCGCATCTTTGCGGCGAGGTCGCGGATATCCTTTCCGCGCAGCATGATTTCGCGACCGTCGCCGGTGATGGCGGCCAGGTCAGGTACTTCGGCTGTGCCGACAGCCGCATACGCGGCCCGGATGCCGGGTACGGTAATGGCGGCGGCGAGGAGAGACGAATTCAGGAAATCGCGGCGTTTCATTGATTGCCTCACTCTTGATGGTGGCTCTGGCGCTGTAACTATCTCATGGAATTCCCACGCTGGCTCCCACGCCCGGGTCTTAAGCTCGCGCCGAACCTGCAACCTGGAAAGGAGAGGGCAATGCGCTATTCAGTCGTTTTTTTCCTGTGCCTGCTTGCCGCGGGGTCCTTCGCGCAGATGCCGGATCAGGAACCGGCGGTCGTTCGAACCGCCGATGATGCCGCGCTCAAGTGGGGTCCCTGTCCGCCGTTCCTCCCCGAGGGGTGCGGCATTGCCGTTCTGCATGGCGACCCGGCAAAAGACAACGTCGACGTGTTTCTCCGGCTGCCGGCTCGATCGCAGCTCCCATTGCATTGGCACACGTCGGCGGAACGCATGGTGCTGGTCGCGGGGGAGTTGCACGCCACCTACGATGGCCAGGAAAAGGTAGTGCTCAAACCCGGCAGTTACGCATTCGGACCCGCGAAGCGTTCCCACAGCGGCGTTTGTGCAAGTGCCAGGCCTTGCATCCTCTTCATCGCGTTCGAATCTCCGCTGGATGCGGTGCCGATCGTCGGCACGGAAAAACCTGGAAGCTGAGCTCAGCTTCGGCCGAATCAGGCGTTCTTGCGACCCGGGTTGTTCGGGTGCGTGGTCCAGTCGGCCTTCACGTTGGTAATGGCGCGGCCGGTGCGCGGATCGACGCCCGCCGTCATCGGACGCATCGTGATGCATTTCTCCACCGGGCAGACGCTGACGCAGAGATTGCAGCCTACGCACTCGGCGTCGATCACCTCGAAGTGTCGCGCGCCGTTGACGGTTGCCGTGATGGCCTGGTGCGAGGTGTCTTCGCAAACGATGTGGCACCGGCCGCACTTGATGCACAGGTCCTGGTCGATGAACGCCTTGTCGACGTGATTGAGATTGAGGTACTGCCAGTCGGTGACGCTGGGCACCGCCTTGCCGACGAGCTCGCCGACCGAAGCGAAGCCCTTGGTGTCGAGATAATTGCCGAGGCCATCGACGAGGTCGTCGATGATCTTGAAGCCATAA
>DASQJS010000209.1:0-3548 GCA_035630995.1 Steroidobacteraceae bacterium
ACGCATCAGGCGGGCAGTTTCGTCGAGTCGCAGCTCGCGCTCGCCAAGAAGCTCGGTAACCGCACGGAAGTCACCACGCCGAATCTCGCCTCGCTCATGTTCCTCGTTCGCGAAGGTAGTCAGACGCTGCTGCTCACCGGCGACGGACACGCCGACGACGTGCTCAAGGGCCTGGCACAACGCAACCTGCTCGATGCCAACGGCAAGCTGCACGTCGATGTGCTCAAGGTTCCGCACCACGGCGCCGAGTTCAACATGACCACCGCGTTTGCCCAGGCGGTCACCGCCGACGATTACATTTTTTGCGGCAACGGCTTCGCCACGAATCCGGAGCTCGAAGTCATCGACCTGCTCGTCAAGGAGCGCAAGAAAGCATTTCCGCAGAAAGCCTTCACGCTGTGGTTCAACAGCACGTCCGCACTAACGCAGCCTGCTTACCGCAAACACATGCGGGCCGTCGAAAAAAACGTGGCAGATCACGTGAACGCCGGGGCAGGCAAGGTCAAGGCCCGATTCATCTCGGGCAGCTTCATGGACGTGTAGGCGCGCGGTGGCTTCACCGCTTTCAAGGTCCCGGATTGGGGCTGTCGGGTAACGATGGAATCGAGCGCAGGTACTCATACATTGCACGCAATTCCCGCGTTGTCCTCTTGCCCATCTGCGGCCACGGCATGACCTGCATGATGCGGCCCGAACCATCGGGTTTGCGCCCCGTGCGAATGGTCGCTTCGAAGGCGGCGAAGTCGAGGCCAGCAGGGAGGCCGAATTCGTCGGGCGTGATGTTCGGCGCCTTGATGGCGGGTCCAAACATGCGTCCGCCGGACATGAATACCTCAGCGTTGATTGCCTCCGCTTGACCCAGGAACGGGTTGCCGCCCGCCACAAATGCAGGGTGGGTGTGGCATTCGCCGCATCCGCCCGTGTTGACGATGTAGCTGCCGAGGCCCACGAGCTCGAGATTCCTGCCGCGCAGCTTCAGCGGCACCGGGGAGAGCTTGAACCCCAGGCGCACCCGGGCATCCTCATCGTCGCGGTCGCGCCGGTTTCCATCACCGCCGGCGAATACGGCTGCACCGATGCCCAGCATCGTGACAGTTAGGACTGCAATCAGGGTGTATCTGCCATTCACGAGAGTCTCCTTTTGTTCGGCCGGCCGTCTTGGCGGCGGGCTATAGTTGGGCGCAAGAGAGGCGCCCCGGGCTTTGGCCGGCGAGTGAAATCAACTGAATCTTCGTGAAAACCTCAAGCGGGCCCCACATGCAGCCTCCCGAAGGGCGCGCGATCTACGACTTTGGTGAATTTCGCCTCGATGCCGGGCAGCGCCTGCTGACGTCCAGGACCGACGGGCGCGTGTTGCCGCTGGTCTCGCGCGCGTTCGACACTCTTCTATATCTGGTCGAACGCCCCGGCGAGCTGGTGTCCAAAGACGCGCTCCTGAAAGCCGTGTGGCCCGGCACGATCGTCGAAGAAAACAATCTCAATCAGAGCATTGCGGCCATTCGCAGGGCGATCGGCGAGCGTGCCGGCGAGCACAAATACATCGTCACGATCCCCGGGCGGGGCTTCAAGTTCGTGGCGCCGGTCTCTTCGGCGACTTCGTTGCCGGGCGCCGCGCCGGCCGTCTTGTCGACGACAGTGCCGATTGCGGCTGTGCGCGCCCCGCCAGGCTGGAAGAACTACGCGCTGGCGGCGATCGCTGCGATTGCGATATTTGTCGCCGTGTTCGTGGTGCGCCACCCGAACGATGCGCCGCCTGCGCCCGCGACGCTCGCGATTCTACCGTTCAAGTCGATTTCGCCGACGGATGAAGATGCGTCGCTGCGGTTCGGCATGACCGATACGCTGATCTCGCGACTGCGCGAGCTCGACGGCATCACGGTGCAGCCGTTCAGTTCCGTGCGGCGTTACGGAAATGCCGAGCAGGATGCGCTCGAGGCCGCACGCAATCTCGGTGTGGCGTCGGTGCTGGACGGAACCATTCAGCGAAGCGGCGACCGCCTTCGTGTCACGACGCGCTTGCTCAACGTGGCGGATGGCCGCCAGTTGTGGTCGCAGCAGTTCGACGAGAACTTCACCGACATCTTCACGGTGCAGGACACGATTGCGGCGCGCGTGACCGATGCACTGGCCATCCGTCTGACCGGCCAGACGGATCGACGGCTCACTCGCCGTTTCACCGAAGATGCCGATGCCTATCAACTCTATCTCAGCGGCTGGTTTCAGCGCAGTCGGGCGGGTGAGGACGGGTTTCGACGCTCCATCGACTTCTTCGAGAAGGCCATCGCCCGCGATCCGAACTACCCGCTGCCCTATGTCGGACTGGCGGACGGCTACGCGATGCTCGGGGTATTCGGCGCGCTGGCCCCGCAGGAAGCATTTCCGCGGGCGCTCGTGGCCGCGAACAAGGCGCTCGAGCTCGATAATGAACTGGGTGAGGCGCACACGTCGCTCGCGCACATCAAGGCCGTGTACGAACGTGATCTGCCCGGCGCCGAACGGGAGTATCAGCTCGCATTGAGTCTCGCGCCGGACTACGCCATGGCGCACATGTGGTACGGCCTGACCCTCGCCTGGTCCGGCCGCTACGAGGACGGGCTCGCGCAACTTCGCCAGGCGCAGGAGCTCGAACCGTTGCAACTTGGCGCCAGCGCCAACATCGGCATGCTGATGTATTTCTCGCGCCGCTACGATGAATCGATTCAACAACTGCGCAAGGTCCTGGCGGTCGAGCCCGGGCTGGATCACGCGCGCAGCTTCCTGGGCCGTGCCTATCTGCGCAAGGGCGATCCGGCGGCGGCCATCGCGGAGTTCAAGCTCCGTAAATCGTTGTCCGTGGGCAGCTATGCGGATCTCGGCATGGCGCTGGCGCTTGCGGGACGCCGGGACGAAGCGGCCGCGGAACTCGACCGGCTGATTGCGCTTCGGCAAGAACGCTATGTCTCGGCTTACGATATCGCGGCGGTTCAGGCGAGCCTGGGCGAAACCGATCAGGCCTTCGAGTGGCTGAATCGCGCATTCGAGGAGCGTGCACAGATGCGCGGGTTGCTGGGCGTCGATCCTTCTTTCGACAGTTTGCGTGAAGACTCGCGCATGAAGCCATTGCTGGAACGGCTGCGCCCGCCACGAGCGGAGAAGACCTAGTGCGGTCATCCATTCTGATGCTGACATTGTTGTGTGGTGGCGCTGCATCGTGCGCAGCGGCGCCCTCGCCCAATGCGGTGACGCCGATGCGCGCCTCGAAGATTGTGCTGCGCCCTGGGCGGCACGATCGGCCCGCGATTGCCGGGATGGCGCAGCCGAAGTTGTCGTTCGACTACACGCATCTCGGCCGAACCGGCGCTGACTACTTTTCGGCGCTGGTTACCGTGGAGCTGGCACTTGCCGTACCGGACATGCGGCCGCTGCTCATTCCCTGATACTCAATCGCGCCCGCGACCGCGGCCCGTGCAGAACGGAACCAGCCCCATCGCGGACTTGATGCCATTCACGATCAACTGCTTGAACTGCGGCTGACCCGGGAAGCCGGAACCGTCGGTGAACGCGGCGCC
>DASQJS010000210.1:0-6286 GCA_035630995.1 Steroidobacteraceae bacterium
GAGGTGTAGAAGCTCTCGGCCGACTTCGTCATCTTCACCGCATCCCACTTCTGCTTCTGCAGCAGGCGGTCGGCGGATTCGATGCTGGCGCCCGGATAGGGCTTCAGCAGGTCGTCGAAAATGCGGTTCCACTGCTGCGCCCACATGTTGCCTAACAAGTGTGCCGGGATCGGTTTGCCATCCGGCACCTTGTCTTTGCCATAGCGCTGCTGCAGGCGCTTGCGCGCGTAGCAGTGCAGGCTCTTGTAGAGCGGCTCGACCTGGCCGTACAGGCGCGAGGCTTCTTTCTCGAAATCCTTCGCAGGCATGTCGTAACGCGAACGCCACAACACGCCGAGATCGTCATACCCGAGCTCGCGGGCGCCTTCGTTGGCCAGTTCCACGAAACGCTGGTACTTGGGCCGCATCGGTTTCGATATCGTGTGCCAGCCAGCCCAGGCTTCCGTGAGCTCCTGGTAGTTTCGGCTGGTCGCGATGGTGTCGCCGAGTTCGTCGAGATTCTTGCACTCGGTCTTCTTGCCATCTTTCTCGGGTCCAGGGCAGTACTTGCCTTCGCCGAACATGGCGTCGAGCTCGGTGGACAACGCCGCGAGCTCCGAGCGTTTGGTCGCGTCGGCGGGCGCAGGCGCACTCACGCCGAGCTTCAGGAGCATCAGCGAACGCGCGGTCGATGCATCGAGCTGATCCTTGTCGTAGGCCTTCGCTTCACCCGCCTTGCGGCTGAAGTACTCGAGGTATCGGTCGGTGACCTGGGAGTTGAGGTATTGCGTGTCGACGGTGATGTCCGTGGCCTGCGTCCAGCCCGCGGCATTCGCTTCGCGGCTGAGCCCTACCAGGTCGTGGTTGAGCTGCTTGACGAATTCGGCGCCCTCGATTTTCGGCGGTGGTTTCGGTCCCGGCGGGCCGTTGCACGAGGCGAGCAGGCAGGCGCCGGTCAGCGTGAGAGCGACGGCCGACGCATTGCGGAAGTAGTTGGACGTGCTCATTTTCTGTCTCCGATCCAGCTGCGCAGCGGGCGGGCGAGCAACATGATGAATACACCGGCGCCACCGCCGATCAACGTCATGATGAGGAACTGGTGAGGAAGCTCGTCGGCCTTGAGCGAAGCAGAGTGACCCCCCACCAGGCCGGCGACCGTGTTGCCGATAGCCGCGCCGAGAAACCAGGTGCCCATGAGGCTGCTGACGAACTTCGCGGGCGCGAGCTTGGTGACGTTGGAGAGCCCGACCGGCGACAGACACAACTCGCCGAAGGTGTGAATCATGTAGGCCAGTAGCAGCCAGGTAGGACCCACCTTGCCACCGCTCGAGACCACGAGTTGCGCAGCCCACATCATGATGAGGAAGCCGACGCCTAACAACACCAGGCCCATGCCCATCTTGAGCGGTGCTGACGGGTCGAGATTGCGTGCGCCCAGCGCCACCCAGATCCAGGCGAAGAACGGCGCGAAGACGATGATGCAGACCGGGTTGATGGACTGGTACCACGCCGCCGGATGCGCGTTGTCCGGGAACATGCTGCCGAGCCAGGAGCGATCGGTGTAGTCGAGCGCGAATGTGTTGAACGTGGTCGCCTGCTGCTCGAAGCCTCCCCAGAACAGCGCCGCGCTCAGGAAGAAAAGGACGATTACGCCAACGCGTTTCTTCTCGATGGTAGTGAGGCCGCCGAAAAACAGCATGTAGCCGAAGAAGCCGAAGGCGATGGCGACCTGCGCGATGAACAATCCCTGCGCCAGTGCGGTTTCCGATGGCACGTTCTGGCGCGTGAACAGCAAGCTGGCGCCGATCAGCACGGCGACTGCAACGGCGGCTACGACTGTCCACGAGCGCTTGCGCTGTTCGGCAGGCACCTGCGGCGCGTAGCCCGCGTTACCCAGATACTTCTCCGTCATCTTGAACTGGGCAAGCCCGATGAGCATGGCGAAGCCGCAGGTTAGAAACCCGAGGCGCCAGTTCCAGCCTTCACCGAGGCCGCCCGCGATGAACGGCCCCGCCGCCGCACCCAGGTTGATGCCCATGTAGAAGATAGAGAACCCGGCGTCACGCCGTGCGCCCGCCTGACCTTCGTACAACGCACCGACAACACTCGAGACGTTCGGCTTCAGCAGGCCGATGCCGAGCACGACCACCGCAAGGCCCATGTAGAAAACGGCGGGCGTGGCGGGAATGGCAAGAATGAAATTGCCGATCGCGATGAACACGCCACCGGTGAAGACGGCGCTGCGTTGTCCCAGCAGGCGATCGGCGATCCAGCCTCCCGGTATGCAGCACAGGTAGGCCGCGCCCGTGAACAGCGCGTATACCGCGCCGGCGGTTGCGCCATCGACTCCGAAGCCCGGGTTCGCGCCCGTCGCGGAAGCCGCGAGAAACAGCACGAGCATCGCGCGCAGGCCGTAGTAGGTGAACCTCTCGAAGAACTCGGTCATGAACAACGTGGCGAGTCCACGCGGATGACCAAAAAAGCTGCGGCTATAGTCGGGCGACACGGCTGTCGTCGTGGTCGGTTCGGCCATTTTTTACCCCTGGAAACCTGATGGGCGCTGTTGCGCCGCGATGGCGCCGAGTCTGACTCAAGCGTACCGACGCCAGCAAGGAGGCCTTGCGGGCGAAGGGCATGCCAACAATGGCTTTGCTTGCTGCTCCGGCGGCTTGACGCGCCGCTAGCTCGCCTTGGCTTCTTCTTTCTCGGCGGCTTCCGCCGCTTCGCGGCGCATTTTCTGCATCACGCGCGCCATCGCGAGGCCACCCTCGTAAAGCAGGTACATGGGCACGGCCATGATGGTCTGGGAAATCGCGTCCGGCGGCGTGAGGAACGCGGCCACGACAAAGATGCCGATGATCACGTAGCCGCGATTCTTGCCGAGCGTTTCCACGTTCACGAGGCCGGTGAGCACCAGCAGTACGACGGCCACCGGCATTTCGAACGCCACGCCGAAAGCGAAGAACAGCGTGATCACGAAGTCGAGATAACTCGTCATGTCGGGCATGTACGAAACGCCCGAGGGCGCCGTGCCGACGAGGAACGAAAACATCACCGGGAACACCGCGAAGTAGGCGAAGACCGCGCCCGCGTAGAACAACAGCACGGAAGAAACGAGCAGCGGCACGGCGAACCGTTTTTCGCGCCGGTACAGGCCGGGCGCGACGAATGCCCAGATCTGGTACAGCACGATCGGCATCGCGAAGAACAACGATACGTAGAACGCCACCTTGAAGGGGGTCATGAACGGCGAGACCACGTTGGTCGCGATAAGCGAAGTGCCCGCCGGTAGTTTGTCGATCAGCGGTTGCGCGATGAGCGTGAACAGCTCGTTGGCGTAAATCGCGCACGGGACGAAGAGCACCAGGATGCCGAGCATCGCCTTCATGAGACGGTTGCGCAGCTCGAGCAGGTGCGACATCAGCGTACCTTCGGCAAGGTCTTCGCTCTTCGGCTCGTCGCTCACGGGGCGCGGCGCGAATCGTCTTCGCGCGAGGTAGTTAGATCGAATTCGGCCTGCTCAGCCGGTGCTTCCACCGGCGTCTCCACCGGCGTATCCGCCGCGCGCTGCGACGGATGCATGTGGTGATCCGGCGGGTAGAACTCTTCCTCGGGTTCGGGTTCGGCGAGCGGGGGCGCGGGCACGTTCGAAGCACCGGTGGTTGGGGAAGACTGCCCGGCGGATGGCGGTGGCGCCGGCTTGGGATCGAGCGAGGTGTCGATGCCCGGATCGATGTTCACCTTGGTTTCGAGGTTGTGCGCTTCTTCTTCGAGCTGGTCGCGGAACTGCCGTGCCATGGCGCGTGCGCGCCCGACCCACCGGCCCACCTGCTGGGCGAGTTTTGGCAGCCGCTCCGGGCCCAGCACGACGAGTGCGAGCGCGAAGATCAGCAGCAGTTCAGTGAATCCAACCTCGAACATGGAGTGCTCCGCCGCGCGGCGGTGGTCTGGTAGTCGAAGACCGGCGAGGAACGCCGTGGGCTATTAGGCCTTGGTCTCGCTCTTCTCGGCATTGCGGGCTTTTTCGGGATCGGAAAATTCGGCGTCGGCCTTGAGCTGCTTGACCGACTCCTCCTGATCACCCTCATTCATCGACTTCTTGAAACCGCGCACGGCGGAGCCGAGGTCAGAGCCAATCGTCTTGAGCTTCTTCGCCCCGAAAATCAGCAAAACGACGACCAGGATGACTACAAGTTCTTTAAAACCAATTGGGCCCATGAGGCGCTCCTAAAGGACGTCGTGACGCCCCAGATAAATGCGATAGATAAGTGCCGGAATGATAAGTCAACAGAGGCCCCAAACCTAAGAAAGTTCGGCCGGGGCGAGACTCCCATCACGGCCCGGGGATAACCGTTAATTCCTTGTCATCCGGGGGCATTCTGAGCCAGAAGGTCACCGGCCCGTCGTTCACCAGCGCAACCCGCATGTGGGCGCCGAATTCGCCAGCCGCGACCACTGCATGGCGCGCGCGCGCCAGTGTAAGACACTGCGCGAACAGGGACCGGGCGAGCTCGGGCGCAGCCGCGGTGCTGAACCCGGGCCGCGTGCCCTTGTGGGTATCCGCGGCCAGCGTGAACTGCGGCACCAGCAGCAGCCCGCCGCCGGTATCCGTCAGCGAGAGATTCATGCGGCCACCATCGTCGGCAAAGATTCGATAGGTGAGCATGCGCGTGAGCAGCCGGGAGACGCCGTCCATGTCATCGCCGCGCTCGAAACCGATAAGGGCGAGGATGCCAGCACCGATCTTGCCCACGATCCTCTCATCGACCGTGACCGACGCTTCGCTGACCCTCTGGATGAGTGCTATCAAGATGTTCCGATTGTGCCCGGTGGCAATTGCGCGCCCAAGTCCTTAATATCGCGGCCTGTTTTTAGGGAGCCACGGGGCAACACTTCAGTCATGGCATTGCGTATTCCGTTCATCGTCCTTCTGGCCCTGGCACCACTCGCGGTTCAGGCCCAGGCTCCCGCCGTCACCGGCGACGTCACGCGCGGCAAGGCGCTGGCCTACACCTGCAACGGCTGCCACGCCATCCCTAACTACAAGAACGTGTATCCCACGTATTCGGTACCCAAGCTGCACGGCCAGCGCCCGGAATACCTGCTCTCCGCGCTGAAGGCGTACAAGAGCGGCGAGCGGTCGCACGGCACCATGCATTCCCAGGCGTCTTCGATGAACGAGCAGGACATGGCGGATGTCGCCGTCTTCCTGGCCGGCCCCGAAGTGCTCACCGCTTCGAAAAACGACGTGCCGGCCGACCAGCGCCCGAAGGCAAGCGAAGTGTGCCTTGCCTGTCACGGCACCAACGGCGTCGGCATCACCGCTGACTACCCGACGATCTCCGGCCAGCACCGCGACTATCTCGAACGCGCGCTTCACGACTACCAGAAGGGTGGCCGCAAGAATGCCGTCATGGCGGGCATGGCCGCCACGCTCACGGCGCAGGACATCGAACAGCTCGCGGCTTACTACTCGAGCCAGAAGCCATCGCTGTCGGTCGTTCCCAAGAAAACCTCGTTCCTCTCCAGCAACTGACTATTTCGCGGCGAGCTGCTTTTCCAGGAACGTGACGATGGTCCGCTGGTAGAAGTCGCGGTTCGCCTTCTTGCGGAATCCGTGGCCCTCGTCCTTCGCGGCGAGGTACCACACCTCACCACCACGCGCGCGGATCTTCGCCACCATCTGCTGCGATTCGTTCGCGGGTACGCGCGGATCGTTGAGGCCATGCACCACCAGCAGCGGCTTGGAGATGCGCGCGGCGTTGGTCAGCGGTGAAATCCTCTGTAGATAGGCACGCATGCGCGGCAGCCGCTCGTCACCGTACTCCACGCGGCGCAGGTCGCGCCGGTAGGCCGAGGTGCTCTCGAGGAAGGTCACGAAGTTCGAGATGCCCACCACGTCGATGCCGCCGCGCAGCCGGTCGCTGAAGTGAACCAGTGAAGCCAGCGACATGTAGCCGCCGTACGAGCCGCCCGAGACGAACACGCGTTTCGCGTCCAGGTCGCGCTGGGCTCCTATCCACACCAGCAGCGCACCGATGTCCTTGACCGAGTCCTCGCGGTCCTCGCCGTTGTCGAGATTGAGGAAGCTCTTGCCGTAGCCGGAAGAACCGCGCACGTTGGGCGTGATCACCACGAAGCCCATTTCGCGCACCAGGAACTGCGTGAACGGGTTGAAGGTGGGCACGGCCTGTCCCTCGGGCCCGCCGTGGATGTCGATCAGCACGGGACGCGCGCCGGGCTGGGCGGCACTTGCGGGACGATAGATGAAGGCGGGGATCTGCCGCGGCTTGCCGCGCTCGCGGTC
>DASQJS010000211.1:0-8316 GCA_035630995.1 Steroidobacteraceae bacterium
AGCTTTCTCTCGCACCACGGCATACCCGCGTCGAAGTATCACGCCACGTTGACACGCGCGTGGATCCTGGCTGTCCATCACTTCATGCATCGCTCGCCCGAGGCTTCATCGGCCGACGACTTCATCGCTCGCAATCCGGCGCTTCTCGACAGCAAGATCATGCTCACGCATTACTCTGCTGATCTCCTGTTTTCGGATGAAGCGCGCGCGGGTTTCGTGGAACCGAACCTGGATCCGATTCCGCGCCACGCGGCGTAGCCTGCTGCCGCAGGCACACCTGTCCACTTAGTTAGACACTCTCGCGCACAAAATCGCGCGTACAGGCGCCCGCCTTGCTGGCATGCGTATTGCAATTCTCCCTGCAGCTAAACAGGGAGATCGCATGCATACCAGGAAATTCATTCTCACCTTTGCCGCCGCGCTGCTCGTGTCAGCTAGTGCACATGCCGACGACGCCGGCTTCTACCTCGGCGCGGGCATAGGTGAAGCCAGGCAGCACAATGACGTGTTCGACGGCAGCGATACTTCGTTCAGATGGCTGGCCGGCTATTCCTTCAGCCGGTACTTCGCCGCCGAAGCGGGCTTCATCGACGCCGGCACGCAGGAAGACACCATCGGCGCGTTCGACGTAAAGGCGAGCAGCGACGGCGTATTCGCGGCCGTACTCGCCAAACTGCCACTGGGAAAGGTCGTCGCGCCTTACGCCAAGCTCGGCTATGTCTTCTACGACGGCGCGGAAACCGTTTCGACGGGCGGCGCGATCTCGCGCGAGTCCACGAGTGGAGAAGAACTGTTGTTCGGTGGGGGTCTCGAATTCCGGATCGGCGGGCATGTAAGGCTTCGGGCCGAATACGAGAAGGTCGATGTGCCCTACGCCGACTTCGAAATCTACTCGGCCGCGTTCACTTTCCAGTTCTGACATATCACCGCGCGATGGGTGTCCACTTTCGTGGACATCCCGCCAGCGCGCGGCCAGCTGTTACATTTCAGGACGGCCTGCCATGACGACCAGAATCATCAAACTACATCACGCGGTCATCGCCACGCTGCTGCCCTGGCTCGCGCCGCTGGCGACTGCCCAGGACGTCCAGGCACCCGCCGAAGAGCCGCTGGTCGTTCAGGAGATCACCTGCGCGGGCAATGAGCAAACGTCGTGTGATTTCATCCGCGATCACCTTTATCTGAACGCGGGCGACGCGCTCGATGAAGAGCAGATCCGCAACGCCGAGCTGCGCATGTCGGCGCTGCGAAATTTCGAGTCGGTGAAATTCCGGCTCGAGAAAGGCGCCAGGCGCGGCGCTGTCATCGTGGTGATAGAAGTCGAAGAGGCGAGTCCCATCGTCAGGGAGTGGCTGCTCGGCGGATCCTCGCGTACGGACTCGGAGCGCGGCGTATTCGCAGGACGCCTCGCGCATCAGAACCTGTTCGGCAAGGGAAAGATCGTCGACTTCACGGGCGTGGCCGTCGTCCCGATCGGCGGTGACGCCGTCAACGAGGCCTACGACGTCTCGCTGCGATACGTGGATCCGCAGCTGTTCGATTCGAGCCGCTATTTCGCGGTCGCGGGCGCGAGGTGGCGCAAACGGCGATACGAAGATATCTACGGCAATTTCGGAAGCATGGACGCAGGACAGCTCGAGTTCACGCTGGGGCGGCGCATCGCCGACTTTTCCTACCTGTCGTTGGGCATCACGTTCCGGCCCAGCAACGACTGGGTTTCCGGCCGGTGGGATAGCGATGGCTCGTTCGTGATCTCCTCGCCCGAGTCGTACGGCAATCCTGGAGTGACCATCGCCTACGGATGGAGCACCGAAGACGATATTCACTTTCCGACGCAGGGTACGACCTTTCAGATCGACGCCGGCGGTGACTACGAACCGAGCGAGCCCGAAGGCCGCTCGCATGTCCAGTTCAGAAAGACCTGGGCGAGAGCAGGCGCGTACTGGACCCTCAAGCTGGGCGGCGATCCGAGCCCGGAATACCGAACCTCGTTAGGTGAAAGCCAACTGTTTGCGTTGAGTTACGCGCGGCCGGTGACTCCTGGCGACATCGTCCAGCGCGGTCGCTGGTACATCGAGCCTGGGTTCGCCATCAAGGGATACACGGACTCCGGGACGGTCTTCTACGAATACGGCCTCAAAGCCGGATTTCGCGCCGACACCCGGATATTCGGGTACATCGACCTGTACCTGCTGGCCACGAAGGATGGCAGCCGGTGAGGCACGCCATCGCACTGCTCGTGCTGCTGGCGAACGTGGATGTCGACGCCGCGGAAGTGACGGCGACATTCACCGACGGAAAGCTCGGAGCCCGCGTCGACGCACTCCCTTTCCCGGCCGGGCTGCCGAAAGAGCTGACCAGCGGCCTCACAAACCGCCTCTATGCGCGGGTGTCGGTGGCCGATGCGCGGGCCACGCTTGGCCAGAAGGTGGTCGAAATCGCCGTTCGCTACGATCTCTGGGACCAGACTTTTTCCGTGGTCAGCACGCTGGACGGCAACATCGCCGACTCCCGCACGCTCGCAAGCCTTCCGGAAGTCAATGCGCTGCTCTCGGCACTGCCGTTACCGCGCCTGTTCGAAGTGGCCACGTTGCCTCCCACCGACCTCACACTGCGCGTCGAAGTGCTGCTGAATCCCATCGATCGCGAGAAGATGCAGATGATCCGCAAATGGGTGGCTCAGAACAGCATGCCGGAAGTGGCCGGCCGGCAGGGAATCACGGTGTCGAATGCCATTTTCAACCGAATCTTCGAACAGTACGCCGACGGCTCGAATGTCGCGGCGGCCTGGCGCGCCGCCGTGACGAGCCAGCCGTTCCGGATCGCGCCAGAAAAATGAAGGACGCCAGAGTCGGGCTGCTGCTGACGGTTTCCATCTTCGTGATGGCCGCGATGCCGCTCGCCGCCGCTTTCTATCTACTGCAGGACGCGCTGCGCATCAGCCTCAATCTCGGCTTCAACCCGCAGGTCGTGCGCGTGCTCGAAGACTCGTCGGACAACCTGCGTACGCTCGGTCGTCTCGATGAGGCGAATCGCGCGCAGTATCGCTCGCAGTTCGACGAAGTCGAAGAGCTCAAGCAGATCTACTCCGAACCGGAACTGGTCAAGCAGCGCATTCTCGATTCGCTGCAGTTGTATTTCGGCCTGGGGCTCGGCGCCGCGGTGCTGCTGTCGGTCGGTGTCGCCTCGTTGTTGAGCCGCAGGATTGCGCGCAGTCATGCGCTCAATATCGAAGAGCTGTCACGCGAACGTGACAAGGTGCGTTACCTGCAGGAAATGTCGTCATGGCAGGAGCTCGCGAAGATGCTCGCGCATGAAATCAAGAATCCGCTGACGCCCATCGAGGTCCTGGTCACTTCGCTGTCCAAGGCGTACCTGTCGAAAGGTCAACCGGAGTTCCTCGCGCACCTGACCGAAACGCAGACGATGATCAGCGAGGAATTGCAGCATCTGAAATCGACGGTCAACAAGTTCAGCGAATTCGCGCGCATGCCGCAGGTGCAGCTGGCGGACGTCGATCTCGTCGAGGAGCTCGACCGGCAGATCAAAGTGTTGTCGAACGCCGCCGGGAGCGCTGACTTCGAGATGCACAAGGGCGCGACCCAGGCGGTTCGCGTGCGGCTCGACGTAACACTGTTCCGCCAGGTGCTCGCCAACATTGTTCGCAACGGCGTCGAGGCAAACCCGGGCCGGCGCGTGCGTTTCACATTCACGATCGCGGCTGGTTCCCGCGCAAGCATCCGCATCGCCAACGACGGCATTCCGGTGCAACCCGAGATCGTGGATCGCATGTTCGATCCCTACATCTCGACGAAGACCGGCAAAGACAACATGGGTCTCGGGCTCGCCATCGTGAAGAAGATCGTGCTCGAGCACGGTGGCGATATTCGCTACGAGGAAAGCCACGGCCATCCGGCGTTTGTCGTGGAGCTGCCATGCCCGTAGTGCTGGTGCTCGACGATGAGAAAAACATCCGCAATGCGATCGAGATCGCGTTGAGCCAGGAGGGCATTCACGTGATTGGCGCACACGACGTCGCCGCCGCGTTGCGCGCACTGCACGAGCGGATCATCGACGCGATGATCGTCGACATACGCCTGGGTGAAGTCAGCGGGCTCGAATTCTTCCGTCGCGCTGAAGCAGACGGCATCGCCCCGCCGACCATTTTCATTTCCGGTCACGCCAGCCTGACCGAAGCGGCGCAGACGGTGAAGATCGGCGCGTTCGATTTTCTCGAGAAGCCCTTTACCGCCGAGAAGATCGCCGTCACGGTGAAGCGCTGCCTCGAAATGTCGAGTCTCCGGGAGCGCCTGCGCCTCGCGCAGTCGCAGCGTGGCGGCGGCGAAATCGTCGGTGATTCGGCTGCCATTCGCAGAGTGGTTGCGGCGGCAATGAAGGTCGCGGAGACCAATGCTACCGTGCTGATCACCGGCGAAAGCGGCTCTGGCAAAGAGCTGGTTGCCAACTGCATCCACGCAAACAGCGAGCGCGCCGCCGAACCTTTCGTCAAGGTGAACTGCTCGGCGATTTCCGAGAGCCTCGTGGAAAGCGAGCTGTTCGGCCACGAGCGCGGCGCGTTCACCGGCGCGGTGGCCTCGAGAAAAGGGTTGTTCGAGATCGCGCACGGTGGCGTCATCTTTCTCGACGAGATCGCGGATCTCGCGGCTAGCGCGCAGGCGAAAATCCTGCGCGTCCTGCAGAACGGTGAAATTCAGCGGGTCGGCTCGGAACGGGTGACCACGGTGGACGTGCGCATCCTCTCCGGAACGCACAAGGATCTGAAGGTGGCCGTCGCCGAGGGGCGGTTTCGCGAAGATCTTTTCTATCGGCTGAATGTAGTGCCGATCCGTGTGCCCGCACTTCGGGAACGGAAGGAAGACATCCCACTGTTGGTCCAGTTCCTGATGCGGTCCCTGAGCCAGCGCAACAACATGCGTGAGAAGCCCATTGACGACGAGGTGATCGAGGAACTCAAACGCCACGATTGGCCGGGAAACGTGCGCGAACTGCAGAACCTGCTCGAACGGCTCATGATCATGAGCGGCGAGCGCATCACCACGTTCGATCTCCCGGAAGAATTCCTTGCGCTGCCGGAGCGTGGCGGCGCTGCCGGCTCCTCCCTGAAGGAATACCGCGATCACGCCGAACGCGAATACATCGTGGCAACGCTGCGCCGGCACAACGGCAACGTGAGCCAGGCCGCCATCGAACTGGGTGTGGGCCGCACCTATCTGCACCGGCGTTTGTCCGTGCTGCAGATCACCAGGAAGGACTTCCTGGCTTAGCCGGCGTCGCCGCCGCGCATCCGAAGATCGCTGGCGCTGACGCCCAGCCTGCGTGCCGCCGACAATACCGCGAGCACCGAAGCCGTCGCGATGTTCGCATGGCGGCCGGCGCCATAACGGATGCCGGCGACACCTTCGCGCGCCGCTTCGACGATGGCGAGCGCCGACGCGTCCGCACCCGCGCGCAGTGCGCGCTCTTCGTAGTTATCGATGCGGATGGGCAGCGCGAGCGCGCTCACGGTCGCCGCGATGGGACCCGAGCCGACGCCGCGCAATTTGCGGCGACTGCCCGCCACGGTGACCTCGAGCTCGATGCCCTGCTTGTCGCCTTCCTCGAACAGGTGATGCGCGTGATAGGTCACTTCGAGGTCGGTCGCGAGGTAGGTGGCTTCGAACAGCGCCCACAGCTGCTGTGAGGTCATCTCGGTTTCGGACGAATCCATCTCACGTTGCACCAGCGCGCTGAACTCCACCTGCATGCGCCTCGGCATCACGACTCCGTAGTCGCGTTCGAGAAGATAGGCGATGCCGCCCTTGCCGGACTGGCTGTTCACGCGGATCACGCTGTCGTAGGTGCGGCCCAGATCCGCCGGATCGACCGGAATGTAGGGCACTTCCCAGAGGGCATCGGGTTTCTGCGCCGCCATGCCTTTCTTGATGGCGTCCTGGTGAGAGCCGGAGAAGGCCGTGAAGACCAGATCGCCGACGTAGGGGTGCCGCGGATGAATGGGCAGTCGCGTGGCCTCTTCGACTGCGCGCGCCACGGAATTGATGTCGGAGAAATCCAGGCCCGGGTGAATGCCCTGGGAATAAAAATTGAGCGCCAGCGTCACCAGGTCCACGTTGCCGGAGCGTTCGCCATTGCCGAACAGGCAGCCTTCGACGCGCTGCGCGCCGGCGAGCATGCCGAGCTCCGCCGCAGCGACGCCCGTGCCGCGATCGTTATGGGTATGCACCGAGAGCACCACGTGCTCGCGGCGTTCCAGGCGCGTGGACATCCATTCGATCTGGTCGGCAAAGATATTCGGCGTGGCGTTTTCCACGGTGGTCGGCAGATTGACGATGATCGGGCGACCTGGACCCGCGTCCCAGGCGCGCGTCGCCGCGTTGCAGGCCTCGAGCGCCACCGGCAGCTCGGTCATGCTGAAAGTCTCGGGTGAATACTCGAGCAACCATTCGGTCTCGGGCTGCGCATCGGTGAGAGTCTTGATCAAGCCAACCTGCTTGGTGATGAGCTGCATGACTTCGGGCACGCTCATGCCGAACACGACGCGTCGCCACACTGGCGCCGTCGCGTTGTAGACGTGCACGATGGCGCGGCGTGCGCCGCGCAGACTTTCGATGGTGCGGCGGATCAGTTCCTCGCGCGCCTGCGTGATGACCATGATCGTCACGTCATCGGGAATCAGTTTCTGCTCAATGAGGTCGCGCACGGTCTGGAAATCCGTGTCGGACGCGGACGGAAATCCCACCTCGATTTCCTTGAGCCCTACACCGACCAGCGTCTTGAACAGCCGCTTCTTGGTTTCGCGGCTCATGGGCTCGAACAGCGCCTGGTTGCCGTCGCGCAGGTCGGTGCTGCACCACACCGGAAGCGTAGTTAGCTGGCGCGTGGGCCACTGCCGGTTGGGCAGATCGATGGGGGGAAACTGGCGGTATTTGTTCGATGGATCTTTGAGCATGGGCGTATTACTCGAAACGAAACGGCTGGGAACTACAGGCGCGACTTCTCCGCATTTGCGGAGTCTTCGGGGTTCCAGTCTTGTTTGCGCCGACTGGTAGCGCGTGTGTATGTGCGCCTAGGGCGCAAGAAGGAGGAGCGAACGGAGCAGCGCGGGTGCCGCGGCGCGGCCCTGCGTGGGGTGACCCATCTGCTCGTTGCGATTCATGCGTGGCAACCTACCACGGATGCGGGCGCGCGAAAAAGGGGACAGATCTATTTTTCGTCCCCTTCAGTCACATCCCGGGTTCAGATCGAAAAATAGATCTGTCCCCTTTTTCGCGCGTGGGCCAGTCTTTCGCGGAGGCGCGGCAGCCACCGTCCGGCCATCCCTTCCAGCCCTGCCCACGCACGACGCGACCCGTCGCCTTTCCGGTCGGCTCGCCATTCGACAGCGCGACGCCGCCGTTGATCACGACTTCCGACACGCCCGTCGAGAACTGCTGGGGTTTCTCGAACGTCGCGTGATCCTGGATCGTCGCGGGATCGAACACGACGATGTCCGCGAAATATCCAGCCTTCAGCAGGCCGCGATCCTTGAGCGCGAGATTGCCCGCGGGCAACGACGTGAGACGGCGCACCGCCTCCGGCAGCGAGATGAGTTTTTCATCGCGCACATAACGGCCGAGCAGGCGCGCAAAGTTGCCGTACGCGCGCGGGTGCGTGCTCGCTTGCAGGAACACACCTTCCGGTGTCGACGATTCGGCATCCGATCCGAAACTCATGTACGGCAGCTTGATCTGCTTGCGCACGTTGTCTTCGGACATCAGGAAATACACGGTATCAACGCGCGTGCCGTCTTCGATCACGAGGTCGATCGCCGTTTCCTCGGGACTCTTGCCGCGCATCTTCGCCACTTCGGACAGCCGCTTGCCGGTCAGCGGCTTGAGCTTCTCGGTCTTGAACCCGATGAACAGGATGTTGTCGGCGCTGCCCGCGGCCAGGAACAGGTTTTCCCAATCCTTGCCGGGCGCTCGCATCTCCGCGAGCACACGCGCGCGGATCTTCGGATCCTTCAGCCGTTTCACCCAGGCTTCGAGTCCGCCGTCCTGGACCCAGGTCGGCATCGCGGCGTCGAGGCCGGTCGCGCCCGCGGTGTACGTGTACATGTCGGTGGTCACGTGCAGACCTTCCGCGCGCGCCTTGTCGATGCGTGCGATGACCTGGTCCATCTTGTCCCAGTTCGATTTGCCCGCGGCCTTGAGGTGGTAGATCTCGACGGGTATCTGCGCGCGCCGCGCGATGTCGATCGTTTCGTCCACCGCTTCCAGCAGGCGCTCGCCTTCGCTGCGCATGTGCGCGATGTAGGAG
>DASQJS010000212.1:0-4713 GCA_035630995.1 Steroidobacteraceae bacterium
GCCATCGCCCAGGCGCGTATTCCCGTGGGCTTCGGGGCATCGCTCACCATCGGCGGCCTCATCGCGCTGGCCGTGGTCGGAGTCGCGATGCGCGTCGCGCACTCGAGCGAGTTCGGCCGCACGGTGTACGCCATTGGCGGCGGTGAATCCTCGGCGCGCCTCATGGGACTTTCGGTCGATTCCACCAAGATCGGCGTCTATCTACTGAGCGGCGCATGTGCGGCGCTCGGCGGCATCGTCATGACGTTCTACATGCTCTCGGGCTACAGCCTGCACGCAGTGGGCCTGGAGCTCGACGCCATTGCCGCCGTGGTCATCGGCGGCACGCTGCTGGCCGGCGGCGTGGGCTACGTGGCCGGCACGTTGTTCGGCGTGCTGATTCTCGGCATCATCCAGACCCTCATCGCATTCGACGGGAGTTTGAGCTCATGGTGGACCAGGATCGTCGTCGGAGCTTTGCTCTTGCTCTTCTGCCTGTTGCAGCGGCTTTTCGAGGGGCGCACGCCCAAGTCGGCGCAAGGGACGGCATGATTCGCAGGTTTGGCCGGCTTCCCGATGGCCAGGATGTCGAGGTTGCCACGCTCGGCAGCGCGGACGGCCTCCAGGCTGAAATCCTGACGCTCGGCGGAACGTTGCGAAGCGTGACCCTCCCCGTAAGAGGCAAGCGCATCCCGCTGGTGCTGTCGTTCAATGAGCTGGATGCGTATCTCAGCGACACTTCTTATGTGGGGCAGCTCGTAGGTCGCTACGGCAACCGGATCGCGGGCGCCTCCTTCGAACTCGATGGCAAGCAATACAAGCTCACCGCCAACAATCCGCCCAACACGCTGCACGGCGGCGAGATCGGCTTCGGCAAGTACCTGTGGAAGGTGCTGGGCAGCGGCGGCGGAAAAAACACCTACGTGAAGCTCGGCCATCGTTCACCCGCCGGCATCAACGGCTTTCCAGGCAACCTCGACGTCACCGCGCTCATCAGCGTATTCGAGAACACATTGACGCTCGTGTACGAAGCGACCACCGACGCGCCGACACCGATCAGCCTGACCTGGCATCCGTACTTCACGCTGTCGGGTGATCCGCGCGACAAGATCGACGATCAGCGGCTCACGATTGCCGCCAGCCACTATCTACCCGTCAACGAGTCGCGCGTGCCGACCGGTGAAATCGCGCCTGTGACCGGCACCCCATTCGACTTCCGCAAGCCGAAAGTCATGCGCGTGCCGCCACCCTCCTCGCATCCGCAGATCGCGCTCACCAGCGGCTACGATCATTGCTGGGTATTGGATAAGGACGCACCAGTAGCCGCAGAACTGTATTCAAGCGCGAGCGGCGTGCGCATGCGCGTCAAAACGAACCTGCCCGGGCTGCAGGTATACGATGCCTCTCACTTCCGCACCGTGTACCCGAAATGGCACGGCATCTGCCTCGAGCCCGAGAATTTCCCGGATGCGCCCAATCACGCCAACTTCCCGAGCAGCATTCTCCGGCCTGGCGAGACGCATCGCTCGTTCATGAGTTTCACGTTCTCGGAGTGACCGCATGAAGACTCCACTGCTGGTCCTTGCCTTGTTGTTTGCCGCGCAGAATGCCGACGCTGCATGCAGCGAGAAGCGCTCGCGCGATGCTTCGTTCGTCGAACTTGCCGTGCCTGAGGACGCGATCCGGCCCACGGGTGTCGCGGACTTCAGTTTCATCACCGACGAGACCACGGTCGATGCGCTCATTGCCAGGGTCGGGCCGCCCGACGCCTCGCAGGGCACGCGCACCATCCGGCTCATCTGGTGTTTCGCGGATTCGACGGAACTGTGGGTGGAGACGCCCGACCGCGTCGTCATCGAGTCCGTACGCCACGGCGGAAAATCGATCTTCAAGCGCGCGAAGAAAAAATAGCGCGTGAAAGCCGCCTACCTCCATCCCAAGTACTGGCCTACCTGGCTCGGCATCGGCGCGTTGCGCATCTTCGAGCCGCTGCCCCACCGTCTTCTCTATCTACTCGGCCGGGGACTGGGGCTGCTCGTGTTCGTGTTCCCGACGCCGTTCAAGAAGATCGCGCGGCGCAACCTCGAGCTCGCGTTGCCCGAGCTGGTGCCCGCCGCGCGTGACCGCATCCTGCGCGAGCATTTCGCGGGCCTGGGCTGCGCGCTGTTCGAGACGGCGATGAGCTGGTGGTCCTCGAACGAACGCATCCGGCACATCACGCTGATGACCGGGCTCGAGAACCTCAAGGCGGCACAGGCAACCGGACGCGGCGTACTGCTGCTGTCGGCTCACTTCAACTCCATCGAAATCGGCTGCCGCGCGCTGGCGGCGCGTATGCCGCTCAACGTCATGTACCGCCCCACCAAGAATCTGCTCGTAGGTGAATTCCTGCATTCGCGCCGCGCGGTGCAGACCAGGCGCGCGATTCCGCGCGACGACGTGCGCACACTCATCAAAGCGCTGAAGGACGGCGACGTGGTCTGGTATGCGCCGGACCAGAGCTTCCGCAAGAAAGGCGCCGAGATGGTGAAGTTGTTCGGCATTCCCGCGGCCACCAACACCGCTACCTCGCGCATCGCCGGCATGACCCACGCGCTGGTATTGCCCTATTTCTTCGAGCGGCTTCCGGGCGGCGGTTATCGCGGCACCATCCACCCCGCGCTCGAGAACTTCCCCACCGACGACCCGGTGGCCGACACCGAGCGGTTCAACCGCATCGTCGAGGCCGAGGTGCGCCGCATGCCCGACCAATACCTGTGGATTCATCGGCGATTCAAGGGTTTGACCCCGGATTACCCGAAGTATTACGACTAGGGGGTACGGACCAAGGGCTGACCCCTTTTTCTGGGAAAAGGGGGCTGCCCCCCTCTAAGATAGCCACCCTTTCCAGAACCATTACGCGGGGATTCGATTCATGAAGCAGTTCTACTATGCGATCGTCCTGTGCTCGGGGCTCGTCTCAGCGCAGGCCAGCGCCGAGTGCACCTACCCAACTGCCCCCGGCGCTTTTCCAGACGGGACGAAAGCGACCAAGGAAGAATTGATTGCCGCCCGGAAAATCTTCGTGCAGTACGACGGCGAAATGACCGCGTACATCGAATGCATCGTGGCCGAGTACCAGGCCGAGCTGGCCGCGAAGCCCGATCTCACTCCCAAGCAGAAGAAGGAATTGGCACGCGTCAACGACGAAAAGCAGACCTCGGCCATCGCGGAAATCGAAGCGGTGAAAGTGCGCTTCGAGAAAGAGCGCAAGGCCTATGTCGAGTTGCACCCGCCGGCGCCGAAGCCCGCCAACTGAGACTCGCCGGCGCCCGGGACATGTTGACGCCAGCCCAGGCCGAAACACTCATCGAGCAGCACCTCACGTGCCTGCCCATCGAGTCACTGCCGCTCACACAGTCGGCGGGAGCCGTGCTGCGCGAAAACATCTACGCCGAGCGCGATCACCCGCCGTTCGATCGCGTCGCCATGGACGGCATCGCGCTGTCCGCGTCCGCCGCGGCAGCGCACTCCGGGCGCCTGCGGGTCAGCGGCACGCAAGCCGCCGGCGATCCACCGCAGACTCTGGCGGATGGCGGCTCGTGCATCGAGATCATGACGGGCGCCATGCTGCCGCTCGGTTGCGATGCGGTCGTGCCCGTCGAGCTGGTCCAGCGCAATGGCGACATCGCCGAGATCGGGCGCAAGCCCGTGCAACCGTGGCAGAACGTGCATCGTCGCGGCTCCGACTGCCCGCAGGGTTCGCTGCTGTTGAGCGCGGGCACGCGACTCTCGGCGCCCGAGGTGGCCATCGCCGCCGGCGCCGGCATGGCGCGCCTGCGAGTTAGCGCCCAACCAATGATAGTGGTGATCTCCACCGGCAATGAATTGGTGGAGCCCGGTGAAGTCATCGAGCCGCACCAGGTACGCCGCTCGAACGCCTATGGCATCACGGCCAGTCTGCGCCAGCACGGCTTCGCGCGTGTTGCCGACGACCACGTGCGCGATGATGAAGCGCATCTCACGGAACGACTGAGCTTTCACCTGCGCACACACGACGTGCTGATCCTTTCCGGCGGCGTGTCGATGGGCAAACTCGATCTCGTACCGAAAGTGCTCGAGAAGCTCGGCGTGAGCCTCGTGTTCCATCATGTGGCGCAACGCCCGGGCAAGCCGATGTGGTTCGGCGTTTCCCAGACCGGCCCCGCGGTGTTCGCATTGCCGGGCAATCCGGTATCGACGCTGGTCTGCCTGTCGCGATTTGTTTTGCCCGCGCTGCGCGCCGCCATGGGCCAGTCGCCGGCCGAAAACCCGCGCATCTCGCTTACCGCACCGGTGGAAGTCAAGGCGCCGCTCGCCTTCTATATGCCGGTGAAACTCAAGAGCGACGACTGGGGTCGCACGTCAGCGGCTCCCTGCCCCACCAATGGCTCCGGTGATTTCACGGCGCTCGCAGGCACCGATGGATTCGTCGAACTTCCGCCCGGGCCAAACACGTTTCCGAAGGGATTCGTGGCGCGCTTCTATCGTTGGTAGTAAGACCATGGAAACCGGCGAGAAAGTCATTGCGCTCACCCCTCCCGGGCAGAACCGGTTTCCCGTGGACGCGTTGCGCCGGCCCATCCATGACCTGCGCATCTCGGTCATGGACCGCTGCAATTTCCGTTGCCCGTATTGCATGCCGCGCGAGACCTTTCACGAGTCGTACCGGTTTCTCAAATCGAACGAGCGGCTCGACTTCGCCGAGCTGCTGCG
>DASQJS010000213.1:0-16509 GCA_035630995.1 Steroidobacteraceae bacterium
TTTCTGGGAACGCGAGATATTCGGCCGCATCGCCATGCTCTTCGACGGCCGCGACCAGCAGGAGCTCGCCGCCCTGGGTGAAGTGCGCGCACCGTCGGTCGCCGACCTGTTCGTCGCCATGATGCAGCCGGTGGGCACGGCACAGTCACCGTCATCGCCGTCGAAGGAGGCCGCATGAACAACATGATCTGGCTCATTCGCCGCGAAATCTGGGAAAACCGTTCGCTGTGGATCGCACCGCTGGTGGTGGCCGGCGTCATCCTCATTGCCGCCGCGTTTGGCGGCATCCACGTGGGTAATGGCATCAACATCGGCTGGGATTCCTCCGGAATCGACGTTTCAGAACAGGATCGCGAAAACATCCGCAACGGATTGTCGCAGGCGCTGGAGCACAAGCAGATCATCTACGCGATCACGCTGTCCTCGTTCACCGCAGTGCTGCTGTTCACGATGGTCATCGTGCTGTTCTTCTATCTACTCGACTCCCTGCTGGCCGAGCGCAAGGACCGCAGTATCCTGTTCTGGAAGTCGCTGCCGGTGTCCGACGCCGAGGTGGTCCTGTCCAAGCTGCTGACCGCGGCGGTGGTAGTGCCGCTGTTCGTGCTGGTGGTCAGCTCGGCATTGCAGATCCTCTTCGCTCTCATCTGGTCGATCCGGTTCAACGGTACTTTTCTGGGTGATGCGCTGATGGCATGGCACGGGCCTACCTGGCTCAAGCTGCAGGGATCGTTCCTGGTCGTCATCGTCACGGCAATCCTCTGGTACCTGCCGCTGCTTGCCTACCTGATGGTGGTCTCGGTCTGGGCGCGCCGGAATGCTTTCCTGTGGGCGGTATTACCGCCGGTGGCAATCCTGACGATCGAAAACATGATCCTGGGTTCGAACCGATTCGGTGAATTCCTCGGACACCGGTTCATCGGTGTGTTCGAGCTGCTTGAAAGCAAGATCGGGAGCGTCCACGGCAGCGGCATGATCACGGTGCGCGAAGTGCTCGAGGCAGTTTCAGGAGTACTGGCCAGTCACGAGACCTGGCTCGGTGTGCTCGCGGCGGCCGTGATGATTTTTGGCGCCATCCGCATCCGCCGCTTCCGCGACGACAACACCTGATCCGCCGATGCAGGCGGCCCGCGGGTTACACTCGCGGCCGCCATGCATCTAACCGCGCAGCGGGACGGCAATAACCTCGACATCGAACTAGCCGGAACGTGGCGCGGCACGGACCTGCCCGTCATCGATGCAGAACTCGCGGGGGTGTCGCTCGCCGGTGTTCAAGCGCTGCGAATTACCGTTCCCGAATCGCTGGAGCTCGACCTGGCGGGGGCCTGGACCTTGCGTCAATGGACGAAGACCGCCGAGCAATCCGGTGTCAGCGTGGAGTTCGCGGGTGCCGTTCCCGGGCAGCTGGACCTGATCGAATCCACGCTTTCCGGCAAGCGGCAGGTAGCCCTGGCATCCTCGTCGGAACCCACGTTCGAACCCGTGAGCGCGTTGGGCCGCATCGTGACCCGGCGCTGGCTCAGCCTGCAGATGGCGCTCGACTTTCTCGGGCGCGCGACGCTCACCTTGTTTCGCGCCAGCACGAGCTGGCGGCGGCTGCGGCCCACCTCGATCGCCCGGCACGTGTACGAAACCGGCCTCACCGCGATTCCCATCGCCTCGCTGATCGCTTTCCTGATCACGGTGATCATTGCCTACATCGCCGCGCAGTACATGCGCACCTATGGCGCCGAAATCTACGTCGTCGACCTGATCACCATCAGTGTGCTGCGCGAGTTGGCAGTGCTGCTGACGGCCATTATCGTTGCTGGCCGCTCGGGCAGCGCCTTCGCGGCCGAAATCGGCGCGATGAAACTGAACGAAGAAGTCGACGCGCTGCATGCCATCGGTGTCGATCCTCACGAAGTGCTGGTGCTTCCCCGCGTCATCGGCCTGGTCATCGCCTTGCCGCTGCTCACCGTGGTTGCGGACCTGGTCGGGCTCACCGGCGGGGCGTTGCTCTGCAAATGGCTGCTCGACATGCCGCTGGTCATGTTCATCGAGCGCGCCCAGGACTCGATTGCGTCCACCACATTCTGGGTGGGCATCATCAAGGCCCCGGTATTTGCGCTGCTGATCGCGCTCACTGGTACCTATCGCGGCCTGCAGGTGCGCGATTCTTCGCGTGAGCTCGGTCGCCTGACTACCGAGGCGGTCGTGCAGTCGATCTTCCTCGTGTTGTTCGCCGACGCGCTGTTCGCGGTGGCATTCTGGCTGCTGGACATCTGATGGCCGAACCTCTCATCGAAGTTTTGGGCCTCGTGAACCGCTTCGGTGCGCAGGTGGTGCATGACCACCTCGACATGACCGTGGAGCAGGGCGAGGTCTTCGGCATCGTCGGCGGTTCGGGTTCGGGCAAATCGGTGTTGCTGCGCTCGATCCTGGGACTGCAGCGGCCTCAGGGCGGGGAAGTGCGCATGCTGGGGCGGGACCTCACGAAGTTATCCATCGTCGAGCTCAAGGAGATCAAGGCGACCTACGGCGTCACGTTCCAGCAGGGCGCGCTGTTTACCTCGCTGACCGTCCTGCAGAACGTTCAGTTGCCCATGCTCGAGCACCTGCACCTGTCGCCGGCCGCTCTCGAGGAACTGGCGCTGCTGAAAGTGCGGCTCGTGGGCCTGCCCGACGAGGCGGCGCGCAAGTATCCCGCGCAGCTCTCCGGCGGCATGATCAAGCGCGCCGCGCTGGCGCGCGCGCTGGCGCTCGATCCACGTCTGCTGATGCTGGACGAGCCCACCGCCGGTCTCGATCCGATCAGCGCCGCCGCTTTCGACGAGCTGCTCATGGACCTGCGCAAACAACTGGGCCTCACGGTGATCATGATCACGCACGATCTCGACACCATCTTCAGAACCTGCAATCGTGTCGGGGTGATCATCGACCGCAAGATGACGAGCGACACCCTCGAGGGCATCACGGACAATCCACATCCGTGGATCCAGGCGTATTTCCACGGAGAGCGCGCCCTGCGCTTCGGCCAGGGAAAGGGCCCAGAGTAAAGAAAAACAATGGAACGGGAAGCTAACTACACTGCAGTCGGCGCCTTCGTGCTGCTCATCGTCACGATGGCCGGCCTGTTCGTGTACTGGTACGCGGGCAGCGGCGACGCGCGCGACTACCGGCGCTACGAAATCTACTTCGAAGGCAGCGTGTCGGGCCTCAATCGCGGCAGCACGGTGCGCTACCTCGGCGTGGAAGTGGGCCGGGTGGTGAGCATCAAGATCGATACGCGCGCGGCCGACCGCGTGCAGGTCATCGCCGACATCGATTCGCACACGCCGATCTCCGCGAAAACGCTGGCGTCGCTGTCGCTCCAGGGCGTTACCGGCCTGCTGTACATAGACCTGCTCGCCAACGGGGACACGAGCCGCCGCCAGGCATCTGTCCCGAGCGAGCAATATCCGGTCATCGATTCGGTGCAGTCGAATTTCGATCGCCTGCTGGCGAGTCTTCCGGATCTCGTCGGGCGCGCCACGGAAGTGGTCGATCGCGCTTCGCGCGTGCTGTCCGACGACAACATCATGGCTTTCTCGAAGACCATGCAGAACATCGAGATGTCTTCGGCCTCGTTGCCGGGCGCCATGCGCGATGCGGCGGTCGTGCTTGCAGACCTCAAGGCCACGCTCGTCGACGTTCGTGTGGCCGCCGCCAGCGCGCGCCAGCTCATGGACACCTCGGGACCTGACCTGGCCGCCGCGTCCGAGCGCTTCCGCAAGATTTCCGAGAACCTGGCAAGCACCACGGCCAACCTGGACCGACTCATGACCGATCATCGAGAAGACCTTGGCCTCTTCCTGCGCGACAGCCTGCCGGAAATCGAGCGGCTGCTGCGCGACGGCCGCAGCGCCGCGCAGGAATTCGGCGAATTGTCGCGCAGCCTGAAGGCCGATCCGTCCCAGCTGTTGTACGAGCCGAGTTACAAGGGCGTGGAGATTCCGCGATGAAGCTGCGTGCCTGGCCGTTCCTCTCGCTCTCGCTGCTGCTCACCGCCTGCAGTGGCGTGTTCGAAAGCGATCTGGCGGCGCCGCAGGCATATGTGTTGCGCCTGCCCGCCGCCGCCGCGCCGGAGCCAAACACCAGCGGCGGCACCCTGCTGGTACAGCGGCCAGACGCCGGTCCCGGCCTGGCGTCCGAGCGCATTGCGCTGCTGCGAAGTGAGCACCGCTTCGATTTCTACGCCGCCAGCCGCTGGGCCGCACCCGCACCGGATGTCATCGAGAGCGTGATGATCGACACCCTGCGCGCCACCGGCGTTTTCTCCGCGGTGTTCGACGACACGGCGCCGTACGCACCGCGTTACAACCTGCGTTGCACGCTGCGCCGCTTCGAAGCCGACTACACGTCTGAAGGAGTTGGAAAGGGTGGCGGTGCACCCGCCGTCTTCGTCGCGCTCGACTGCACGCTCGGCCGCCATCGCGACCGCGCGCTGCTCGCGAGCTTCACGGCTTCAGGGTCGGCGGCAGCCCGGGACGACCGGTTGAGCGCAGTGGTCGCGGCATTTGAATCCGCCACTGCGGCGGCGATGAACGAGCTTGGGCGCGCCGCGTCCGCAGCGCTCGCAAGCGAAAAGCCGCCATCAGAAGGTAGATAGCCCGGTGGCTTCCATCAGGCGGTAGAGCCAGTAGCTGCCCTGCGACGGATCGGCGTAAGTGCCGAATTCCGCCGTGTATTCGAGCTCGGGTGGTCCGCGGTTGGTCCACAGGGAATCGAACCAGGCGCTGATCTGCGTGGCGATTTCGGCCGTCAATGGCACACTCGCGGCGACATTGGCTTCGAGATTGAAATCATCCAGGTTGCGCCGCGTCAGGTTGGCGGAACCGAGCGTGAACCAGAACTCCGTTGCGGTACGCATGGCGACGAGCTTGCTGTGGAACTGTTCGCCGTGGGTACGGAACCAGCGCACCTTGATTGCCCCGTCGGATGCCGCGGCGAGTTCGGTGGCGACCGAACGGTTCGGGATGCCGTCCTTGGTGCGGCCGAACGCGTCCTTGTTGGGATCGAGCAGCACGCGCACCGCCACGCCGCGCCTGGCCGCGGCCAGCAGTGACTGGATCACGCTGCGATCCGACAGGTAGAACATCGCGATGTCGATGCTGTCACCGACGCGTGCGCCGGCAAAATTGCGCACGATCGCCGCGCGGATTTCGCTTTCGGTGAGGACCTGGACGCGCGCCGTGTTTTCCGGCGCGAGCGCCGCGGCCGACGTTGCGGGCGTCGCCCCCCACCCGCCGCTCCAGCCCGCTTCGGCGGCGATGGCGAGCTCGCTTTCGAGCAATGGCACGAGCGCCGCACCGGAGAGCTTCAATGCGACGTTGGAGTGCAGGCTGCTCGCGTCGTGCGGATTGGCGGAAGTGACGATGCCGGCGATGCCGCCTTTCCCGTCGTCGCCGATGATCACCTTGCGGTGATCCGCCTTGAAATTGAGCAGGCGCGCCCATGCGCCGAGGGAGACCTGGTCGGGCCCGGCATCGAGCGGGTTCGGAAGCCACGCATCACCCGAGCCGTCGCCGGACCACCAGCGCATCGTCAGCCGCCAGAAGGATGAGTAGATAGGGTTGGAATCGCGCAGGGCGTCGAGGTCGGGCGTCACCACCTCTATGCCCACGCCGCGCAGCGCGGCGAGATCACGCGAGGGCAATCCGCCGTACACGTCGTTGATGGGATCGGCGATGACCAGGATGTGCATCTGCGGCATCGCGCGTTTGCGCGCCAGCAACGCGTCACGCAATTCGACCGACAGCTCGCGGTGTGGCTTCACATCGAGCGCCGCACCTCGGTGGCCATTGAACAGGAAGAAGTCGAGCACCAGGTACTCGCGCGACTGGCCGATGAGCCCGATCACCGAATCGAATATCTGCTGGCGCACGACCGGAACGCCGAAGACATCGGCGCTGGTCACATCGTTCAGGAACTTCAGCTGGTCGAGCGGGGTCTCGACGATGGTGCCGCGAACGCTCACGCCATCGGGAAGCGGCTTGAACAGATTCCAGAGCGCGGTCAGCGCCCAGAGGCTCAGGAAACCATAGAAAAACAGCCGTCCCAAGCGCCGCTTTCGTCGCGGCGCCGGTGGCGGGGGAGACGTGTCGATCGGTATGTCTTCAGGCTCTTCAGCCATTCAGCGATTCTAGCCGCTCGGACAGCTCCAGCCAGCGTGTCTCCAGTTGCTCGATTTCGCGGGCGAGGGCGCCGTGGCGTTCCGTGACCTTGCGTGCATGCGCGGCGTCGCGGGCGAAGTCGATGCCGGCGAGTTCCTTTTCGAGCCTGGCGCGTTCCTGGCCGAGTTTTTCCAGCGATGTCTCGATGGATTTGATCTCCTGCCGCTTGGGCGCGACGTCGTTGCGCGCCTCAGCCTTTTCCCGCTTTTGCCCGCGCCCCTTGTCACCACGAGGCGCCGCGCCACGCGCCTTGGGTGCAGCGGGCGTGGATGCGGAGCTGCCGCGTTTTTCGAGCCAGTTCGAGTAGTCCTCGAGATCTCCCTCGAAGTCGGTGACCGCGCCATCGGCCACCAGCCAGAACTGGTCGCAGACGCTGCGCAGCAGGCCCCGATCGTGCGAGACCACGATCACCGCGCCGGCGAAATCCTGCAAAGCGGTGATCAGTGAATGCCGCATCTCGAAATCGAGATGGTTGGTGGGCTCGTCGAGCAGCAGCAGGTTGGGGCGCTCGGCCACGAGGATGGCGAGCGCCAGCCGCGCGCGCTCACCGCCGGAGAAATGGACCACCGGTTCGAATACCCGGTCGCCACGGAAGCCGAAGCCACCGAGATGATTGCGGCGCCGTTGCTCATCCCATTGCGAGCGCGCACCGATTTCGTCGATTCGGTTGGTCAGTGCGATCAGTGCGGTGTCGCGGGCGTCGAGCCGGTCGACTTCGAGCTGCGCGAAGTTGCCGACGATGAGGTCCGGCGAGGCGACGCGCTCGCCGCCGGAGGGTGGCAGCGCGCCCGAGATGAGTTTCATGAGCGTGGACTTGCCGGCGCCGTTGCGTCCGAGAATACCGATTCGTTCGCCGGGATTCACCGAGCGCCCCACGCCCGAGATGACCACCCGTTCGCCGTATCCCGCCGAAGCGCCGTCCAGCGTGACCAGCGGTTGCGGCAGTTTGTTAGCTGCCGCGAATTCCCACTCGAACGTGTCGAGCTCCTGGTAGGTGGCGATGGTCTCGAGCTTCGACAACGCCTTGATGCGACTCTGCACCTGGCGGGCCTTGCTGGCCTGCGCACGGAAGCGGTCGATGAACGAGTGCAGCCGCGCCGTTTCGCGCGCCTGGCGTGCGGCCATCGCCGCCGACTGCTGGATGCTGGCGGCGTGCTGGCGTTGAAAATCCGTGTAGTTGCCGGTCCAGTGCGTGAGCGCACCGCTCTCGAGATTGACGATGCGGTTCACGATGTCGTCGAGGAACTCGCGGTCATGCGATACCAGCAGCAGCGTGCCGGCGAACCGCTGCAGCCAGCCTTCGAGCCACAACACCGCATCCAGGTCCAGGTGGTTAGTCGGTTCGTCGAGCATCAGTACGTCGGCGCGCGACATCAGCGCGCGCGCCATGTTGGCACGCATCTGCAGGCCGCCTGACAACTCCTTGACCCTGCGCTCGATGTCGGAGGGCGCGAACCCAAGGCCGTCGGCCAGTTCCGCGGCGCGCGCGGCGGAGGTGTAACCGCCGGCGAGATCGTAGTCGCCTAACAGGTGCGCCTCCTGCATGCCGTCATCGGCGGCGCGCGCCTTTTCGAGCTCGGCTTCGATGGCCATGAGGTTCGAATCGCCGCCGCGTATGTATTCGAGCACCGTGGACTCGGTGTGCGGCAATTCCTGCGACACCGAGACGAAGTTGAGCTTGCCGGGAACGGAATAGTCACCGGAATCGGCACCGAGATCGCCACGCAACAAAGCGAGCAGGCTCGACTTGCCGCACCCGTTGCGCCCGACAATACCGATCTTGTCACCGCGGAAGATGGTCAGGTTTGCGCGGTCAAAAAGGACCGCCGCGCCTCGTCGCAGGCGCAGTTCTCGTAGTTCAAGCATGGGCGCGGATTCTACTGGAATCGGTCGTGCTAACCCCGGAAGGAGTCATGCCACGTTCACGATCGGGTACGCACCCTTGCGTGTGGTGGAGATGTCAAATGAACCGTTTGTCGTGTGCCCTGGCTCTTGCCGGAAGCTGGCTCATCGCGGGAGCGGCGCTTGCGCACGCGCCGTCGTCAGTCAGCGTGGAAATCGTCGGAGCCTCGGGCCAGGTTTTTCGCGAGTTTCCCGTGAATGCGCGCGATGGCGCGCTGCGTTCCTACCTGCAGGCGGAAAAGGGCGCGCGATATCAGGTGCGGGTGCGAAACACCACCGGCCAGCGGCTGGGACTGGTCATCGCGGTGGACGGCCGGAACATCATCAGCGGCGCCAAGTCGGACCTGGCGCGTTCCGAACCCATGTACGTGCTCGCGCCCTACGAAACCCAGGATTACGCCGGCTGGCGCGCCAACCTGGACGCGATCAACGAGTTCTATTTCACCGAGTGGAGCGATTCGTACGCCGAAGCCTTCGGCGATGCTTCCGCGCGTGGCGTCATCGCCGTCGCGGTGTACGGCGAGGTGGCGCCGCCGCCGGCATTGCGGCAACCCTATTCCGGCAATGATCGCAGCGCCGGCGCGGCAAGCGCTCCCGCAGCGAAAGAATCAGCACGCCGCGACGAATCGGCCGGCACGGGTTATGGGGACCGGCGCGTCGATCACGCCGTGCAAGTCGAATTCGTCGCGCGGTCAAACCCCGACAGCCGGCACTTCATCAAATACGAGTGGCGCGAGACGCTGTGCCGCAAGCACATGATGGATTGCAGTGAGAAGAACCGGTTCTGGGATGAATCAACGTTGGGCTTTGCGCCGCCGCCCCCGCGCCGGCGCTGACCCTGATCAACCAAGGGAGAAGATAGAAATGAAAATGTATCGCCATTGGGCGCTGGCAATGGTGCTGGCCTCACCCACCATGGTGTTGGCCGCCGAGCCAACTACTCCGCCATGTGCCGCGTCTTCCAGCGCGGCGGATGGAATGGAGCTGATCGACCTCATCGACAAAGTTTCGAAGCGCACCGGCAAGCAGTTCATCGTCGATCCGCGAGTACGCGCCCAGGTTCCGAAAGCCGGGATCGATCTCGACAAGGTGGACTACGCAAGATTGCTCGCCATCCTGAATGTCCACCAGTTCGGCACCTATGAAGCAAATGGAGTCGTGAGAGTGGTGCCCGACGCGAACGCGCGCCAGATGCCGATTCCGGTCACGACCGATGTGCCGGCGAAAGCGCTCGATGACGAGTACGTAACGGTAATCATCACTGCGAAAAACATGTGCATGGCGCATGCGGTGCCGGTGCTGCGTCCGCTCATGCCACAGGCCGCCCACATGGCGGCGGACGTACAGAGCAACTCGCTGATCATCTCCGATCGTGCGGCAAACGCGCGCCGCATCGTCGACATGGTTGAGCGGCTGGATAAGGCGGCGCCCGCAGGCCAGAAGTGCCCGCCGGATATGTGGCCGCCAGCGAAGAGCGACAGGGCCGAAAAGAAGTAGTTAGACGCTGTGCGGCTTGGCGAGCTTGTTGTCCAGGCTCGCCGACTGCGCGATCAGGCCGGCGAAAGCCGGGCCGGTTTCCTGCTGGCGCGCCAGCAGCAGGCGCAGTTCCTCGAGCGTGACGGGCTCGCCGAACAGCTTGCCCTGGCCGAACCCGCAGTGATGGCGGCGCAGGAAGTGCAGGTGGCCCACGGTCTCCACGCCCTCGGCGATCACGTTCATCTTGAGGCTGCGGCCCATCTCGATGACGGTACGCACGATGGTGGCGTCGCTCTCGTCATCGTCCACGTCGCGCACGAACGACTGGTCGACCTTGAGGGTGCCGATGGGGAACTGCTGCAGCGCTGACAACGAGGAATAACCGGTGCCGAAGTCGTCGATACTGAGGTGCAGGCCCATCGCATAAAGCTCGTCCAACAGGTGCAGCGTGCGCTTGGAATCGGCCATCAGCGTGGTTTCGGTGATTTCGAGTTCGAAGCACGTGGGCGAGACGCCGTGCTTTCGGAACACCGACCGGAAACGAAGGATGAAGCTCGCCTGGCGAAGCTGCTTGAGCGAAAGATTGAGCGAGATGCGGCCCGGCGTGGTGACCGTCTGCTGCAGGTCGCGGTAATCCTGGCAGACGCGATTCAGCACCCACTCGCCGACTTCCAGGATCAGATTGGTTTCTTCGGCCAGCGGAATGAACTGCGAGGGCGGGATGTCGCCATGTCCCGGCAGGCGCCAGCGCAACAGCGCCTCGGCGCCGACGATGCGCCCGTCGCGCAGGTCCACCTTGGGCTGGTAGTGCATGAGGAATTCGTCGCGCTCGAGTGAGCGGCGCAACTTGCTCTTCAGCATCAGCCGCTCGACCGCGGCGGCGTTCATTTCCGGCGAATAGAACGCGAACGAATTTCCGCCGTTCTGCTTGGAGTGGTACATGGCCGCATCCGCGTTGCGGATGAGGTCGATGACGTTGTCAGCGTCGCGCGAGCAGAAAGCCACGCCGATGCTCGCGGTGAGGAACACCTCGTGCTCCTGCAGCTGGAACGCGCGGCCGATCTCGGCCAGTACGCTGCGCGCGAGCTGCGCGACCGTGCCGCGGTTGTCGGCATCGGAGGCGAGGTCGTCCACGAACATCGCGAACTCATCGCCCGCGAGGCGGCCGATGGTGGTTTCCTGTGGCAGCGCGCGCGTCAGGCGCTCGGTCAGGATCTCCAGCGTGCGATCGCCGGCCGCGTGGCCGAACGTGTCGTTGATCTCCTTGAACCGGTCCATGTCGAGGTAGAGCAACGCGAGGCTGGTCTTGTTGCGGATGGCGCGTGCAATCGCCTGCTGCAGCAGGTGCTGGAACTGCATGCGATTGGGGACTTTGGTCAGCGCATCGTAACGGGCGAGATAACGAATGCGCCGTTCGGCGCGTTTGCGTTCGGTGACGTTGCGGACGACGAAGATGGTGCCCTGGTACTGCGGATCGTCGGTGGTGATCTGCGAACCGGTGATGGCTACCGGAATCGTCTGGCCCTGGCGCGTCTTCACCACGGTTTCGCGCGTGTCCTGCGAAGCGCGCAGCATGTCGAATTCGCCGCGCTCGCGTTCATCGAAGATCGACACGATGCTGCGGCCGACCAGTTCTTCTTCACCCCAGGCGAGCAGCTTGCACGCCGACTGGTTGGCCATGCGGATCACGCCGTCGGGCGACGTGACGAACACGGCATCGGTCATGCTGCCCAGCACGTTGGTCAGGTAGTTCTTGTTGATGGTCGTCTGGCGCAGCTTTTGCCGCATGCGTTCGAGCGCTGCCTGCAGCTCGCCCAGCTCATCGTGCCGCCCGACTTCCATCGGCCGCGAATAGTCGCCTTGTGCAATGCGGTCGGCGCCCTTGATGAGCGTGGTGATGGGCGTGTGAACGCGGCGGCCGGCCCACCAGGCGAGCGCCAGGCCCACCGCCAGCGCGATGACGCCGAGGCCACCCGCCAGCAGCAGCACCTTGCGCATCTGCTTGCGCTCCATCGAATCAAAATTTGTTCGCGCGGCTACGGATTCCGGCGTGCCTTCGAGGGAGCGGATCTCGATCTCGAGTTCGCCGACCGTTTGCGGAGCGACGACGCCAGGCATGGCCGGCACATTGGCGCGCACCGGCGTGATCGCGCTTCGCGTAATGCCGCCGCTGTTGTCGCCCGGGCGGCGCCACGAGTAGAGCTCATTTCCCGCGGTGTCGCGCAGGATCACGCCCAGCAGTGTTTCATCGCGCCTGAAGGATTCGATTTCGTTCCTGATCTGGTCGCGATCGTCGCGCAGGACTCCGTCAGCGACTCGTTCGGACAGGTGACGTGCAAGCTCGCTGGCCCGCAAGGTGAGCTCACCGAGCACCCGGCCGCGGGTATCGGCGGCCGCTGTATCGAACAGCGCGTCGTGCTGCGAGCTGTTCTCGTAGACCATCACACCGCCCACGGCCAACGACACCGCGATGGCGGCTGCCACGGCGACGGCGATGTACTTGCCCTTGAAGCTGGCGATAGTCACGTAATCCCGATACTTCATTATTTGCGCGCAATCTTAACCGCGGCTTTCCGGGAGCAGCCACCTTCGCCGGGGCCCGAATGGGGCGCAATGTCGATTTGTTCCGCCGAAAGACGGGTTCCAGCGTCCGGTAGGATAGTCAGGAATGACGCCAACCCCGGAATTCTCGCTGGATCAGCTCACTGGACGTTCCCGGAGCCACCTGTCTGAGCTGGCCAACCCCCCATGCACCTTGCATGTCGACGCCGTGGCGCCCTATCTGGCGATGCGGGCGGCGGCGGCGGCCGACGGTCTCGACCTCACGGCGTTCTCGAGTTTCCGGGACTTCGACCGCCAACTCGCCATCTGGAACGGCAAGTTTCGGGGCGAGCGCCCCATGCAGGACCGCGCGGGCCTGCCGCTGGATCCCTTGTCGCTGGCACCCGCGGACCGGGTCAGCGCCATCCTCTGGTGGTCAGCCCTGCCGGGCGCGAGCCGGCACCATTGGGGCACGGATTTCGACGTTGTGGATGCGCGGGCCATGCCGGCCGGATACAAGTTGCAGGTTGTGCCGGCCGAGTATCACGCCGGCGGACCATTCCATCGCCTGACCACCTGGCTGGATGCGCACATGCACGCTTTCGGGTTCTTCCGCCCGTACGCAACTGATCGTGGTGGCGTGTCTCCGGAGCCCTGGCACCTGTCGTATGCGCCCGTCGCGAGACGCGCCCAAACAGCGTTTTCCGCGGACAAGCTGCGCACCGTGCTGAAGGACAGCGCAATTGAAGGAAAGGATGAAGTGCTCGCGGCGCTCGATCGCAATTACGCGACCTACGTGGTGAACGTGGACGCGCCGCCGGAGGCGGCCCTGCTGAGTCCTCAAATCAAATGAGGTTCAGCCCCAGACTTTCTTGATGGCGCCCAGCATGAGTGTGCGCGTGGTGGCCATGGAGTCTTCGACGCCGGTGAAGACCGGCGGCTGACGCCGCAGCAGCCGCCAGTTTTCGCTGCGCAGGATGCGCTGCAGATACTCGAGGTTGCGGTCGATGGATTCCATGTACGGGTTGCGACCCTTGTACAGAACTTCCAGGTAGCGATACGCACGGTTGAACTCGCCGTCGAGCCGCTTGGCGCGCATGTCGAACACGAATTTCGGAGTCTGGCGCAGCAGGTCGAGGCCCGAGGCGTAACGCACTTTCACGTGACCATTCTCGCCGATCGGCAGGGCGACGCCGGCGAGCACGAACTCCGCGTACAGGCGATCGCGGCACTTTTCGAGATAACAGCGATCGGCCATCTGCGCCATGAGATCGGCGGTGCCGACCAGGTGCCCGAGCTTGTGGTCGCGCGGGTCGGGCGCAACGATGGTCTTGAACGGGCGCTCGTAGCCGGTGTAGTGGATGATCTCGGCTGCGACCTTGGTCCACTGCCCGAGGTTGATCTTGGGTAGATAGTCCGTGAGGAACGCCGCGCCGCGCGAGACGTGTACGGTGGTGAACTCGGCGCCGTTCGGCACGTCGGTGTCGCGCGTGGTGCGCAGATAGCCGACGTCGTGGAACAGGGCCACCACGATGCCGAGCATGGCGCGCTCGGCGCCGAACTTCTGCCCGTCCGGCACCTGCATTTCGTGGCCGACGATGAGCCGCGCCGTGGCGAGCGTGATGTCGAGCGTGTGCTGCTGGTCGTGATAGACGGTGTCGACGCCGAAGTACCCGGGCATGCGCCCGGAGAACATGCGTTCGAAGTCACCGAACACGTGGGCGAACGCGGGGAATTTCTGGCCCGGCCAGACTTTGGCGAACAGCTCCTCGATGGCCGCACGAACGTCGGGAGCCGAGCTCACGAGAACCGTGTCGGTTACGTCGTAGTCGCTGCGGCGGGATTCTGCGAACACGTCCGGCCTTGGCCTTCGAGCACTAACAAGATGGGCGAGTCTAGGCAGGGGGTCTGCAAAAGACCAGCGGGCGGAATCTGACTCTGAAGCGAGCGTGACGTGCATCACGGTGGGGTGAACCCGCAATCGCTGTATTCGCCCGCTTACTGTAAAGCGCCGGTTTTCTTTACACCGAAAACATCGCCAGAACGGGAGTGTGATCCGAGGCCCGCTCGACGCGCCGCGGCTCGACGTCGATGCGACAGCCGGCAAGCCTGGGCAGCAACTGGCGATGCACCAGGATGAGGTCGATGCGCAGGCCGTTGTTCCGGCGGAATGCGCCCTGGCGATAGTCCCACCAGCTGAACGACTTCTCCGGTTGCTCGAAGTGCCGGAAGGCATCCACCAGGCCAAGGTCGGTGACGCGGCCTAGTGCCGCGCGTTCCTCGGCACTCACGTGCACGTTGCCCACCCACGCCGCCGGATCGTGCACGTCACGGTCTTCGGGCGCGACGTTGAAGTCGCCGACCACGACCAGCCCAGGGTGCTTCTCCGCCTCGATCTTGAGCCAGCGCGTGAGCGCGTCGAGCCACTTGAGCTTGTAGGCAAATTTTTCCGAACCCGGCGCCTGGCCGTTCGGCACGTACAGATTGATGACGCGGAAGTCGCCAATGGTGGCGGCCAGCACCCGGCGCGGCGGATCGTCGAAGTCCGGGATGTCGCGCACCACGTCCGTCATCGGATGACGCGACAGCAGCGCTACGCCGTTGTAGGTTTTCTGACCGCTGAAGACGCTGTGGTATCCCGCCGCCGTGAATTCGGCATGCGGGAAATCCGGGTCCTGCATCTTGGTTTCCTGCAGCGCCACAACGTCCGGAGAATTCGCGCGCAACCATTCGAGCAGCTGCTCACCGCGTACTCGCAACGAGTTCACGTTCCAGGTCGCGATGGAAAAGGTGCCACCGCTGCCGGTGGCAGCGCTCATTGGATCAGACCCTGCTGGCGCAGCAGCGCATTCACGTCCGGCGGCCGGCCGCGAAAATCGACGAACGCATCGAGCGCCTTTTTCGATCCGCCCTGCGACAGGATCGAATCGAGGAAGCGCTGCGCGACCCGCTTGTCGAACACGCCTTGCTCTTCGAACGCCGCGAACGCGTCGGCACTGAGCACTTCGGCCCATTTGTAGCTGTAGTAGCCCGCCGCGTAGCCGCCCGCGAAGATGTGGCCGAAGTTGTGCGGAAAGCGATTCCATTCCGGCACCGCGAACACCGCGACCTCGTCGCGCACCTCGGAAAGGGTTTCGTGCACGCGCGCACCACGGGCGGGGTCGTATTCCGCATGCAGGCGGAAATCGAACAGCGCGAACTCGAGCTGGCGCATGGTCGCGAGGCCGGCATGGAACGTGCGCGAGCCTAACAACTGCTTCTGCCGTTCGGCGGGGAGGGGTTCGCCGGTTTCGTAGTGGCGCGCCATCGCGGCGAGCACTTCGGGGCGCCACGCAAAATTTTCCATGAACTGGCTCGGCAGTTCGACTGCGTCCCACGAGACGCCGTTGATGCCGGCGATGCTGGGGTATCCCACGCGCGTCAGCATGTGGTGCAGGCCGTGGCCGAATTCGTGGAACATGGTCACGACGTCGTCGTGCGTGAGCAGCGCCGGCTTGCCGGGCGCGGCGGGCAGGAAATTGCATACCAGATAGGCCACCGGCACGGTGTGGTCGGCGCCGATGTCCTTGCGGCCGACGCAGTCGTCCATCCACGCCCCCGCGCGTTTCTTGGCGCGTGCGCAGGCGTCGAGGTAAAAGCCGGCGCGCACCTCACCATTCGCGTCGAGAATCTCGAAGAAACGCGCATCGGGGTGATATTTGGGCACACCCTGGCGTTCGGTGATCTTCACGCCGAACAGTTTTTCGGCCACCGAGAACAGGCCTTCGAGCACCCGCGGCAGCGGGAAGTACGGACGGAGCTCTTCCTGCGAGATGGAGAAGAGCTTCGCTTGCAGCTTCTCGGCGTAGTAGCTCACGTCCCATGCATTCAGGGGGCGGCCCGCAAATGCCTCGAGCTCTGTGAACTCGCGCTTCGCAGCCGGCCGCGCGACGCGCACGAGCTCGCGAAGGAAATCGAATACCGCCTGGTTCGAAGGCGCCATGCGCGTCGCCAGCGCATAGGCGGCGTAGTTGGGGAAATCGAGCAGCTGGGCCGCTTCGTGCCGCAGTGAGAGGATGCGGTCCATGACCTGTGTGTTGTCGAACTTGCCGGCCGTGGGGCCGACTTCGGACGCGCGCGTAGACCACGCTTCGTAGAAATCGCGACGCAGGATTTCGGAGTCCGCGTCGGTCATCACGGCCACGTAGGTGGGCTGCTCCAGCGCGAACAGCCATCCGGTCTGGCCTTTTTCGACGGCACGTACGCGCGCCTGTTCGACGATGACCGGGTTGATGCCGGCGAGTTCTTTCTCGTCGGTGACCAGGCGCGTCCACGCATTCATGGCGTCGAGCACGTTTTCTTCGAACCTGGCGGCGAGCGTGGCCAGCTCCTGCACCACGGCCTTGTATCTGGCCTTGCG
>DASQJS010000214.1:0-9912 GCA_035630995.1 Steroidobacteraceae bacterium
TTGCTCGCAGCATCCAGTGAGGCGGTCGAATCAGATGAGCGCCCTAAATTGAGTGGAAAGGCACAACGTCTCGGCCGCATCGAAGCTGAGATGCAGCGCGTGTTGTCGACTCTGGTGTCGCGCGAAGTGCGCGACCCGCGCGTCGGCAACATCACGATCACGACGGTGAGCGTCGCGCCGGACATGTCCACGGCGCGCATCTTCTTCGTGCCGTTCGCGAGCAAGCACACGCCCGAGGAAGTGATGGAAGGGCTGAATCGCGCCGCGGGTTTCCTGCGCGGCGCGCTCGGCCGCGCGTTGTCCCTGCGGCACGCGCCCAAGCTCGAATTCATCTACGACCTGCAGATCGAAAACGCGGACAAGCTCACGCGCCTCATTGACGGCGCCGTGAAGTCAGACAAGCACGAGCCCGACCCAGACTCCGAACGATAGGCACCCCATGCCTACCGGCATCATCCTGCTCGACAAACCCCAGGGGCTAACGTCGAACGGCGCGCTGCAGCGAGCCGTTCGACGTGAGCCCCTGGGGCTTGTCGAGCAGGATGATGCCGGTAGGCATGGGCGCCTAAGCTTCCGGATCTGGGTCGGGTTCGTGCCTGTCGGATTTCACCGCGCCGTCGATGAGGCGCGTGAGCTTGTCGGCGTTCTCGATCTGCTGGTCGTAAACGAACTCGAGCTTGGGGGCGTGCCGCAAGGATAACGCGCGTCCGAGCGCACCGCGCAGAAACCCCGAAGCGCGGTTCAATCCTTCGGTCACTTCTTCGGGCGTGTGCTTGCTCGCGAACGGCACGAAGAAGATGCGCGCCGTGGACATGTCCGGCGCCACGCTTACCGTCGTGATGGTGACGTTGCCGACGCGCGGGTCGCGCACTTCGCGCGACACCAGCGTCGACAACACGCGCTGCATCTCAGCTTCGATGCGGCCGAGACGTTGTGCCTTTCCACTCAATTTAGGGCGCTCATCTGATTCGACCGCCTCACTGGATGCTGCGAGCAACCTCGACGCGCGAGTAACACTCGATCTGGTCGCCGACGCGCACGTCCTGGTAGTTCTTCACGCCGATGCCGCACTCGGTGCCGGCACGCACTTCGCCGGCGTCGTCCTTGAAGCGACGCAGCGACTCGAGCGCGCCCTCGAAGATCACCACGCTGTCGCGCAGCACGCGGATCGGATTGTTGCGCTTGACCACGCCGTCGGTGACCAGGCAGCCCGCCACCACGCCGAACTTGCTCGAGCGGAACACTTCGCGCACCTGGGCGGTACCCAGGATGGTTTCCTTGATCTCGGGCGCGAGCAGGCCGGAGAGCAACTGCTTCACGTAGTCGATGGCTTCGTAAATGATGCTGAAATACTGGACTTCGACTTCGTTGTCCTTCATCGCATCGCGCGCGGCCGCGTCGGCACGCACGTTGAAGCCGACGATGCGCGCCTTCGATGCGGCCGCCAGTTGCACGTCTGAAATGGTGATGCCGCCGACGCCGCTGGCGATGATCTTCACCTGCACTTCGGGAGTGGCGAGCTTGATCAACGCGTCGCGCAATGCTTCCGCGCTGCCCTGCACGTCGGTCTTGAGCAGGATCGGGATGATGCCGAGCTTCTGCTCCTCCATCTGCGCGAACACGTCGCCCATCTTCGAGGCCTGTTTCGCGAGCTTCACGTCGCGGAACTTGCCCTGGCGATACAGCGCCACTTCGCGCGCCTTGCGTTCGTTTTCCACGGCGAGGAACTCGTCGCCCGCGTTGGGCGAGCCCTGAAGACCCAGCACCTGGACGGGAATGGACGGCGCCGCGCTCTCAACGGGCTTTCCGTTTTCGTCGAACATGGCGCGCACGCGCCCGAATTCATTGCCGGCGATGATCGGGTCGCCGAGCTTCAGTGTGCCGCGCTTGACCAGCACGGTTGCCACCGCACCGCGGCCCTTCTCGACCGACGATTCGATGACGATGCCGGTAGCGAGGCCATCGGCCGCTGCCGTGAGCTCGAGCACTTCGGCCTGCAGCAGGATGGCGTCCAGCAATGCATCGACGCCCTGGCCGGTTTTCGCCGACACCTGCACGAACATGTTGGTACCGCCCCATTCTTCGGCGATGACATCGTGCTTCGAGAGCTCGGTGCGCACGCGATCGGGCTCGGCATCCGGCTTGTCGATCTTGTTTACGGCCACGACTATCGGAACACCGGCAGCCTTGGCATGTTGGATTGCTTCTATGGTTTGCGGCATGACGCCGTCGTCGGCCGCCACCACGAGCACCACGACGTCAGTCGCCTTGGCGCCGCGCGCGCGCATCGCGGTGAATGCCGCGTGGCCCGGCGTATCGAGGAAGGTGACCATGCCCTTCGCCGTTTCCACGTGGTACGCGCCGATGTGCTGCGTGATTCCGCCCGCTTCGCCCGCCGCCACTTTCGTGGTGCGGATGTAGTCGAGCAGCAAAGTCTTGCCATGGTCGACGTGACCCATGACGGTGACGACGGGAGGGCGCGGGGATTCGGTTTCCGGAGCTTCCTCGCCCTGCAGATCTTCTTCGACCTGGTCGCCTTTCAGGACCTTGGCGATGTGGCCCATCTCTTCGACCACCAGCGTCGCGGTGTCGCGATCGATGGGCTGGTTGATGGTGGCCATCACGCCCATGTTGAGCATGGTCTTGATGACTTCGGTGGCCTTGACCGCCATCTTCTGCGCGATTTCCTGCGGCGTGATGGTCTCGCCGATGGTGACTTCGCGCTTGATCGGAGCCGTGGGCATTTCGAACGCGTGACGTGATTCGCCGCCTACGCTGCCGGCACCCGTGCGTTCCTTGACGCGCTTTTTCTTCTTGTTGCGCGCACCGACGCCGCCGGCGACGTGCAATTCCTGGCGACCGTAGCGCGTGTCCTTGGCCGGATCGGCAGCCGCAACTGGCGCCTTCTCGGGCTTGTGGCGCTCGGGGCGTGCAGCAGGCGCAGTCGCGACTTCCGCGGCGGCCCGGCGCTGGGCCTCGGTTTCCTGCTTGGCGCGCGCCTCTTCCTGCGCACGGCGGGCTTCTTCAGCCTGTTTCTTCTTGGTGGCTTCGTCTTCGATGCGCCGGCGGTTTTCAGCCTCGATGCGCTCGCTTTCCTTGCGCGCCGCTTCCAGGCGGTCACGTTCGGCCTGTTCCAGCGCTTCCTGTTCCTTGCGCTTTTCCTCGGCCGCGCCGAACGTCTGCTTGTTCTGCTCTTCGAGAACGTCGCGCTTGATATAGGTTTTCTTGTGGCGAACTTCGACGTTCACGGTGCGCGCACGCCCCTGCGTGCTCGCCTGCTTGAGCTCACTCTGTGACTTGCGCGCCAGCGTGATCTTGCGCGGCGCAGCCGCGCCGGCGGTCTTGCTGGGCTCGTCGGCGCCATGAGCGCGGCGCAGGTGCGTGAGCAGCTCGAGCTTGGCCTCGTCGCTGATCAGCGCCTGGGGCCCTGCGACCTGGATTCCGGCGGACTCGAGCTGCACCAGCAGCCGGTCGACCGGCACCTTCAGGACCTCGGCAAATTGCGCAACGGTGACATCGGACATAGATTTTCCTTAGGCGCGACCGGCTTCGAACCAGATCTCGCGTGCCTTCATGATGAGCTTGCCGGCTTCTTCGGACGAAAGCCCTTCGATGTCCAACAAGTCGTCGACCGCCTGGTCGGCGAGATCTTCGCGGGTACGAACGCCGCGGCGCGCCAGTGCCAGCGCGAGATCGGGCTTCATGCCCTCGAGCAGCAGCAGGTCGTCGGCCGGCATGCCGGACTCGAGTGTTTCCTCGCTCGCGATGGCCTGCGTGAGCAGCACGTCGCGCGCGCGGTTGCGCAGCTCCTTGACCATTTCGTCGTCGAACTCTTCGATGTTGGCGAGCTCGGACTGCGGCAGGTAGGCCACTTCCTCGACGGTCGAGAAGCCTTCCTGCACCAGGATCGTGGCGACGTCCTCGTCGACATCCAGCGACTTCTTGAAGTTCTCGACCAGGGCCTTGGCTTCGGTCTCACTCTTGGCTTCGGCGTCGGTCTCGGTCATGACATTGAGATCCCAGCCCGTGAGCTGGCTCGCGAGCCGGATGTTCTGCCCGCCGCGCCCGATCGCCTGCGAGAGTTTGTCCTCGGCCACCGCGATATCCATGCTGTGCGCGTCTTCGTCCACCACGATCGACAGCACTTCGGCCGGCGACATGGAGTTGATGACGAACTGGGCCGCGTTGTCGTCGTGCGGAATGATGTCTACACGCTCGCCGGCGATCTCGTTCGAGACCGCCTGCACGCGCGATCCGCGCATGCCGACGCAGGCGCCGACCGGATCGACGCGCGGCTCCAGGCTCTTCACGGCGATCTTGGCGCGCACGCCCGGATCGCGGGCGGCGCCCAGGATCTGGATGAGGCCCTGGCCGACTTCCGGAACTTCGAGCTTGAAGAGTTCGATGAGGAATTCACGCGCGGTGCGCGTGAGGAACAATTGCGGACCACGCGGCTCGGAGCGCACTTCCTTGAGAAACGCCTTGATGCGGTCCTGGCTCTTGACGATCTCGCGCGGAATCATGTCGGTGCGCGGCACGAAACCTTCGGCATTGCCGCCGAGGTCCACATAAATACCGTTGCGATCGACGCGCTTGACCACGCCCGAAACGAGCGTGCCGACGCGATCCTTGTATGCGTCGACCACCTGGGAACGCTCGGCCTCGCGCACCTTCTGCACGATGACCTGCTTGGCCTGCTGCGCGGCGATGCGTCCGAAGGCCACCGATTCCATGGGCTCTTCGACGAAGCCACCCACTTCGGCTTCCTTGTTGATGTCCAGGGCGTCTTCCATGCGCAACTCGCGTTGCGGCACTTCCATCTCCCTGGAATCGTCGGCGAAGACTTTCCAGCGGCGGAAAGTGTCGTAATCACCGGTCTTGCGATTGATGGCGACGCGCACGTCCCATTCTTCGCCGTGCTTCTTGCGCGTGGCCGAAGCCAGCGCCGCCTCGAGCGCGTCGAAGATGATTTCCTTGTCGACGCTTTTCTCGTTCGATACCGCGTCGACGACCAGCAAAATCTCTTTGTTCATGATCTTGTTCCTGACTACAACGGCGCGAGTCGCGCCCTAGCTACCTCCGCGAGCTTTATGCTCACAGAGAAATTGTCCACATCCATCTCGATGCTCACGCCGTCCGTACGGCGAAGCATGCCCGTGTATCGCTTGCGGCCATCGCGCGCCACCTTGAGCTCGACCTTCACGCGGTTGTCCACGAACTGCGCGAAATGCTCCGGCGTACGCAATATGCGGTCCAGTCCCGGCGACGAAACCTCGAGCGAATACGCACCGGGAAACGGATCGTTGGCATCGAGCAAATCCGACACGGCGTGGCTCGCTTCTCCGCAGTCATCGACGTCGATCCCTTCGGGATGGTCGATATAAATGCGCAGCGTCCCACCGCCCTGCCCGGGCACGAACTCGACTTCGACGAGTTCGTATCCGATTTCTTTCAGAACCGGCTCAAAAAGGGCGATGAGACGGTCATGCAACGCCGTATCCACACGCCCCTCCAACAAAAAAGGGCCCCAAAGGCCCCCAAAACACGCGATGCCCGTAAATGGCGTCGCTCCAAAAAAACAAAAGCCCCATCGGGGCCTTCAACATCGCGCGGGTCACTCGCGGGCCGCTCAGCCCCTACCCAATCGAGGGCGCGGATTGTACGGCACGAAAACGGTTGTTGACAGACCAGCGGTGACTCAAGTACCTTGCGGCTCCAAGGTAGCTGTTTGAACCCATGAACATCTCTGAAAAACTCGCGCCAATCCGAAAGGGACTGCTCGAATTCGTGATCCTCAAGATCGTGGCCGGGGACAAGGTCTATGTCGCCGACATGCTCAAGCTCCTGGGGCCCACGGAATTCGCGACCCAGGAAGGCACGTTGTATCCCCTCCTCAGCAAGCTGCGGCGCGAGGAACTGGTGGACTACGAGTGGCAGGAGTCCGAAGCGGGGCCTCCCCGCAAGTACTACAAGCTCACTCAGAAGGGCCGCACGCAACTGTCGACGCTCAATGATTACTGGAAAGATTTGAACCGCACACTCGCGGAATTTGGGAATTAAGCCATGCAAAAAGTGGTCAGCATCAGCCTCAACGGCATCGCCTATCAGCTCGAAGAGCCAGGCTACAACCAGCTCCGCTCCTACCTCGAGCGCGCGGAATCGCGCCTCAAGGACAGCCCGGATCGCACCGAGGTCATGAACGACCTCGAGCAGGCGATCGGCGAGAAATGCGCGCGCGTACTGGGGCCGCACAAGACGGTCGTCAACGAAGCGGAAGTCGCCAGGATCATCGAAGAGATGGGGCCGGTCGAATCTGCCGAGGAGAAGGCTGCCGGCGCGGGGGCAGCGCCCGAAGGCGCGCCCGAGCAGGAGTCCGCTTACGTGGGTCCCCAGCCGCGCAAGCGTCTGTTCAACATCCGCGAAGGCGCGATGTGGGCCGGCGTGTGCAACGGCATCGCCGCATACATCAACGTCGACGTCACCTGGGTGCGCATTGCGTTCGCGCTCATCACCATCTTCAGCTGGGGCGGGATGATCCTGGTGTACATCGCCCTGGCGTTCATCGTGCCCACGGCGGAAACCGCCGAGGACCGCGCTGCGGCGTTCGGTATGCCCTTCAACACTGAAGAGCTCATAGGTCGCGCTAAAAAAAACTTTGAAAAGTTCGGCTCGGACTACCGCTGGCGGCGCGAGTGGCGCCGCCAGCAGCGCCACTGGAATCGCCAGTGGCATCAGATGAGCGAGCAGGTGCGCCAGGCCACGGCCCAGGCGGCACCCCAGATGGGCACCACCGCGCGCGCCATCATGAGCATCTTCCTGCCCATCGCGGCCATTGTCGGAGCCGTACTGTTCGTCGTCTGGATCCTGGCGATGCTCTCGCTGGTCACGCAGCACACCGTATTCGGGTGGGGGCTGCCGCACGGCATGCCGCTGTGGGTGGGCCTCCTCGTGCTGGTCCTGGTCTACTTCGCGATCTCCGCGCCGCTCAAGGCGATTCGACATGGCGGCCGCGAGGCCGCGGGCAGTCATCCGGGTTGGGGCGCATTGCACGGCCTGATGTGGATGGGATTCACCGTGCTGTTTTTCTGGCTCGCGTATACCTTCTTCCCGGGAGTTCGTGAGCTCGTGGATCAGCTCATGTGGGCGGCGGATCTCACGGTCTCGAACATTTCGGAGACCATTACTTTTGGGAGCTGGGATTGAAGTCGCTCGAAACCGTCACCGTCGAAACAGGACCCAACCCCACTTTCTCCATCATCTGGATGCACGGCCTCGGCGCCGACGGCCACGACTTCGAGCCGCTGGTGCCCGAATTGCTGGAAGACGGCATGCCGGTCATCCGCTTCGTGTTTCCTCACGCGCCGGTGCGTCCCGTGACCATCAACAACGGTTACGAGATGCGGGCGTGGTACGACATCATCGGCATCGATCGGCGCTCGGCCGAGGACTTCGACGGAATAAACGCCTCCGCGCAGGCGATCGCAGCGCTCGTCCAGCGCGAGAACGAGCGCGGCATTCCCACGAACCGCATCATCGTCGCCGGTTTCTCCCAGGGCGGCGCCATGGCGCTGCACATCGCGACGCGCTACCCGCAGACCTTCGCCGGCGTGATCGCCCTGTCCTGCTATCTACCCGTGGCGCGTGACTTGCCTGCGGCTCATAACGCGGCCAATCTCGGCACGCCCATCTTCATGGCGCACGGTTCGCAGGATCCCGTGGTACCGATCGCGCTGGGCGAGTTTTCGCGCGAAGCGCTCGAGGCCGTGGGTTATGGCGTGGAATGGCACACGTATCTCATGCCACATTCGCTTTGCCCTGACGAAGTCGCTCACTTGAAATCCTGGCTGGCCAGGCGCGTTGCCCAGGTGTGAGCCACGCGCCGCGGTTTCACGACGTGCGGTTGAGCTCGTACAGGCATATGTTCACCGTCGCCGCCACGTTCAGCGATTCGATGGCGCCCGTTCCCGCGATCGTGAACGGCCGGGCACCCAGGGCATCCATCTTTTCGCGCGGCAGGCCGCGCGCCTCGTTGCCAAACACATAACAATCGAATTCCCGAAACGCGGGCGACGGAACCGGTTGCCCCCCGAGATCGAGCGAGGCGATGCGCGCGAATCGTTTTGGCAAGGAGTCCATCGGAACATCGAACTCCACAGCGACGTGAAAGATCGCACCCATGCTCGCACGCACCACCTTGCCGTTGTGCAGGTCCACGCTGTCTGGACTGCAGAGGCACCGGAAGTTTCCGAACCAGGCCAGCGTGCGCAGGATGGTGCCGAAATTCCCGGGGTCCTGGATCTCGTGAAGATAGACCGCGCGTTCGCCGGCGCGTGGCGCGGCGGGCTCGAGCAACGGGACCACGGCGGCGATGCCTTGCGGTGAACGCGTTTCACTGATCTGCGCCATGTGCTTGGACTGGATGACGTGCATCGGCAGCGCACTCGACCAGTGCGCATAGTCGCGCGTCACGAAAATCTTGCTCTCCCGCAGGCGCGCATCGCGCGTCGCGGCGCGTTCGAGCTCCTGCACGAGATGTTCACCTTCGATGACGAAGTGCTTGAACTTCTCCCGGAATTTCTTCTCGTGCAGCTTCTTGATGTCGTCGAATTTCATGCGAGATCCCGCGCGACCGCTTCGGCCACCTTGATGCCATCGACCCCCGCGGAGAGGATTCCGCCGGCGTATCCGGCACCTTCACCGCAAGGGTACAGGCCGCGGACATTGAGACTCTGAAGTGTGTCTGCATTGCGCGTGATGCGTACCGGTGACGATGTCCGGCTTTCCACACTCGTGAGCACCGCGTCGTCGCGGTCGAAGCCAGGGATCTGCTTGCCGAACATCGGCAGCGCTTCGCGGATGGCGTCGATTGCGTAGGCCGGCAGCGAGGGCGACAGATCGCAGAGCTTCACGCCCGGCTGGTACGACGGCTGGACCTCGCCTAGCTGAGTGGAAGGCTTGCCGCGCACGAAATCACCGAGGAGCTGGCCGGGTGCGCAGTAGTCGCCGCCGCCGAGCTCGAATGCCGTCGATTCGAGCTGCTCCTGCAAGGCGACTCCGGCGAGCGGCCCTCCCGGAAAATCAGGTTCAGGATTGATAGCGACGACGATGCCCGCATTCGCATTGCGTTCGTTGCGCGAGTACTGGCTCATGCCGTTGGTGACGACGCGCCCGGCCTCGGAGGTCGCCGCCACGACCATGCCGCCCGGACACATGCAGAAGCTGTACACCGAGCGTCCATTGCTGGCGTGATGCACCACCTTGTAGTCAGCGGCCCCGAGCTCCGGGTGACCGGCGAAACGACCGAACCGCGCGCGGTCGATGAGCGACTGCGGGTGTTCGATGCGAAAACCAATCGCGAAGGGTTTCGCCTCGAGAAAGACGCCGCGCCGCTCCAGCATGCGCAGCGTGTCGCGCGAGCTGTGTCCGAGCGCGAGCACCACGTACCGGCTGGACAGCGTCTCGCCGTTCTCGAGCACGACACCGGCGATCCTCCCGAGGTCGATCAACACGTCCGTCACCTTGCTTTCGAAGCGCACCTCGCCGCCGAGCGCGATGATCTCCGCGCGCATCTTCTCGACGATGCCGGTGAGCCGGAAAGTGCCGATGTGCGGCTTGCTGACGAAGAGAATCTCTTCGGGCGCGCCCGCGCGCACGAACTCGTGCATCACCTTGCGGCCGTAGAATTTCGGATCCTTGATCTGGCTGTAGAGCTTGCCGTCGGAGAACAGGCCCGCCCCACCCTCGCCGAACTGCACGTTGGATTCGGGCATCAGTACCTTCTTGCGCCACAGCCCCCAGGTGTCCTGCGTGCGCCGGCGTACGTCGCGGCCACGCTCGAGCACGATGGGCTTGAAGCCCATCTGCGCCAGCAGCAACGCCGCGAACAAACCGCCGGGGCCGAAGCCGACTACG
>DASQJS010000215.1:0-2876 GCA_035630995.1 Steroidobacteraceae bacterium
GACGACTTCGACACGGCCATCCGAGAGGTTGCGGGCAAAGCCGGTCAACCCGAGAGACTCGGCCTTGCGCACGCAGGTCGCCCGATAGAAGACGCCCTGCACCCGGCCCGAAACAAAGGAACGCCTGCAGATCATGCGGCATGATAGTCATCAATAAGAAGAGTGGCCATGACCGAAATTCTCATTGTCTACTACACGCGACACGGCGCCACGGCGGAGCTCGCCCGCCAGGTGGCGCGCGGCGTGGAAAGTGTCGCCGGTTGCACCGCCACGTTGCGCACCGTGCCAGCCGTGAGCGCCGAGAGTGAACGGCCGGTCAAACCCGTGCCCGACGCTGGAGCGCCTTACGCCACGCTCGACGATCTGCGCCGCGCCGATGGACTGTTGTTAGGCAGCCCGACGCGCTTCGGAAACATGGCCGCGCCGCTCAAGTATTTTCTCGATGGCACCTCGAGCCTGTGGCTGAACGGAACGTTGTCGGGAAAACCCGCCGGCGTGTTCTCCGCGTCGCAGACGATGCACGGAGGACAGGAATCGACGCTGCTGACGATGGCCATGCCGCTTCTGCATCACGGAATGCTGCTGGTGGGCATCCCCTTCACCGAGCGCAGCCTGAACCAGACGCGCACCGGCGGAACGCCGTATGGCGTCACGCATGTGTCCGGCCTCGCCACCCAGCCTGGCGTGCTGTCCGAAGATGAAATCGCGCTCGCCCAGGCGCAGGGTCGCCGTGTCGCGGAAGTTGCCGCCGCGCTCGGCGCGGGACGCGCGGCGCGAAAATAACTACCTGCGCTACCGCTTTACCCTGCCGTCGATCACGTCGCGAATGAACGGCACGGTGATGCGCCGTTGCGCGGCGAACGCTGCATCGTCGAGCGTATCGAGAACCTCGCACAACGTACGCATGTCCCGCGGAAAGCGGTGCTGCAGATAACGCGCCGTTTCCGCCGGCAGCTCGAACCCGCGCAGATCCGCGCGCAGGTTCAGCGCCTCGACCTGTTCTTCGTCGTTGAGTTCACGCACCGCGAAGACCGCGGATGAAGCCAGCCGCGACTTCAGGTCCGGAAGACCGAAGGAAATCTGCGCCGGGCTCTCGCGCGCCGTGAACAACAACGTCGCACTGCGCTCCAGCGCGCGCTGCCACAACGAAAACAAGCGGTGCTCCCAGTCTTCGAGTCCCGCGATGACCTGCACGTCGTCATAACAGGCGACTTCGAGCTGTTCGACCCCTTCGAGCGCCGCCGGGCCGAACGGCAGCAGGGTTTCGAGCGGCAGATAGCCGGCACGTTTTCCGGCGGCGGTGGCCGCGCATACCGCCTGCAGCAGATGCGACTTGCCGGCGGTGTGCGGCCCCGCGATCCAGGTCGCCCCGGGTGGAGTATTCGCCGCGAGGTGATGCAGGTGCGCGACCAGCTCGACATTGCGCGCGGTGAGGAAGCTCGCAAAGGTGGCGCGCTCCTTGAGTTGCACGCCGAGCGTCAGCTGTCGCATCGGAAGGCCTTTGGGTCAGGTCGCGAGCGCGCGCCGCGTGAAGGCGGATAGATAGTCTGCGCCCGAGACGATGGTGGTGAGCATCGTCAGGATGGCCAGCGCGGTCACCATCTCAGGCGTCGGCATGCCTGCGGCCGCACCGAGAATCGCCGCCAGTGCGACGGCGAGCTGCATGCCGGTGTTGATCTTGGAGAGCAAGGTGGGCCGGCCGTGCAACGGCCCGAACCAGAAGCGGTAGATGACCGCGCCTGCGCCTATCATCACATCGCGCGCCACGACTATTGCCGTCAGCCACCAAGGCAGCAGGTTCATCCACGCCGAGGTCAGGAACAGCGCGACCAGCAGTAGTTTGTCGGCGAGGGGATCGAGAATCTTGCCGAGATGCGAAGTCCAGTTGAATCGCTTGGCCAGCCAGCCGTCGAGCCCGTCGGAGATCGCGCACACGGCCACGAGAATCAACGCAGTCCAGAAATGGCCCGCGTACAGCGCATCGATGGTCGGCCAGATGAGCGCGATGCGCACCAGGCATATGAAATTTGGAAGGTGACGCAACATCGCGCGCTCGACTACTGACGCAGGCGAAATGCTAGGTTACCGCCGGCGGTGGGATCCATTCGTTCCAGTCGCGGGTTGCCGCCGAGTGAGGTCAGCAAGGCATCCCCGCCGCCGCGCGTCAACACAGAGAAAGTTGTGCGCGAACCCGCCGCTTCGGCAAGTTGCACGCCGCGCACACCGGGCGCTTCCGCCAGGATCTCCGCGGCGCGCGCATATTCCTTGAGCGTGGGCACGCCTTCGATTTCGACGAGGATGGAAATTTCGGGCAGCGCCGCGTAGGAAACCGCAGTGCGCACGAACACATCGGCGGCGCCATGCACACCCTCTTCCAGCGTGCCATTCCAGGCTTCACTGACTCCCGGCGCGTTCAGCGACCAGCGCCAGGTCCCGCCATTGGCGACGGCGTCGCCGTAACCCACCAGCACACCGTCGGCGCGCATGCGTTGTGCGGCCGCGAGCGCCGCTTCCGGTGAAATGTCGCCGGTAGTTGGAAGATTCAGCGCCTCCGGGCGCGCGATGGTGATGGGCTGTCCGCGGCGGTTGCCGGCGGCATCGAGCGCGCCTTCGACCTGGCGGCGTGTCTCGAAGGCGCCCGTGGCGGGCCCGCCCGTGAGGATGACCAGCACCACCGGACGATCGGTGGGCCACACCGTGCGGCCGGCCGCGAGGATGTCGCGCTCGAGCGCGGCCCCGTCGAACATCACTGTGATCGCGCTGCCGGTGCCCGCGGGACGTGTGCCGAGCACGTAGGTCTGCGCCTGTGCGAGCACCTGGGCCAGCGCCGGGTCATTGGCCGCGTCGCGCGCACCCGTGGCTCGCACCAGCACCAC
>DASQJS010000216.1:0-7594 GCA_035630995.1 Steroidobacteraceae bacterium
TTCGGCTTTCGCGAGTTCGCGCGCCTGAAGCAGGGCGGCATACCGCCGGAGCAGTTGTTAGAGGGGGCACGCCGGGCCATGCGCGTGGGCCAGCTCAAGGAGCTGGAGCGTCTCGAGGAGAGCCTCGCGAGCCTCGCCACCATCGGTTCCACCAGTCCGTACGTGGGCCTCTTCGGCACGGTGTGGGGCATCCTCAATTCATTCGTCGCGCTGGGCGGCGTGCAGCAGGCAACGCTGCAGATGGTCGCACCCGGAATTGCGGAGGCGCTGATCGCCACCGCCATGGGATTGTTTGCCGCCATACCCGCGGTGATCGCCTACAACCGCTATGCCGACCAGGTGAGCCGGCTCGAACTCCGCTACGACGCGTTCATGGAAGAGTTCTCCACCATTCTGCAGCGCTACGCCGGCCGCGCCGGCTAGAGGAGATAGGCCATGGCATCCTCACAACCGCGCCGCCGGCGCAAACTCATGGGCGAAATCAACGTCGTGCCCTACATCGATGTGATGCTGGTGCTGCTCATCATCTTCATGATCACGGCGCCCTTGCTGGCCGAAGGCATCAAGGTGGAGCTGCCCAAAGCCGGTGCACGGCCGATTCCGCCCGAGATGCTCAAGGATTCAAAGCCCATCGTGCTCACCATCGACGAGGCGGGGCGCCTGTTCCTCAACTACGGGGCGAAGCAGGATGAACCCCTCGATGCGGCCGCGGTCGAAGCTGCAGCGGGTGCGGTTCTTCGCCGTGCGCCCGAAACTGCCGTGCTGGTGCGCGGTGACTATCGCGTGGCGTATGGAGAAGTCGTCGGAGCCATGACCATCCTGCAGCGTGCCGGCGCGAGCAAAGTCGGGTTCATCACGCAGCCTCCGGAACAGAAGCGGGCCCGCTGACCCACGATGCCGCCGCGCTCCGGTAAGTCATTGACGAAGGGCGGATGGCGCGCAATGGCGCTGTCCATCCTGCTGCACTCCGCGATCGTCGCGGCCGCGGTTTATGGCTGGTTCACGTGGAAACATCGTCCGCCGCCGGTCGAAACGCTCGCCATCGAAGCCACGGTGGTCGACGAGCGCGCGCTGAAAGGCATCGCGACGAAGCCCGAACCCGCACCGCCGCCCCCCGAGCCGGAACCGGTTCCCGAACCCGTGCCCGAACCCCCTCCGGTCGAAGAACAGGGGCCGCCCAAACCCGATCCGGCCGAGCTCCAGCGCAAGGAAGAAGAGCGCCTCGCCCAGGCCAAGTTAAATGAAGAAAGGGCCGAGAAGGAAAAGGCGGAGCTGAAGGCTGCGCAGGATCTCAAGGAGCGCGAGGACGCCGAGAAGCTCGAAGCCGAGAAGAAGGCGGCGGCGAAGGCGGCCGCTGACAAGGCTGCGGCTGACAAAGCCGCTGCCGACAAGAAGGCGCTCGATAAAAAGCGCGCCGACGATGCCGCTGCCGCGAAGAAGGCCGCCGAGGAGAAGGCGCGGCAGGCGCGCCAGGCGGAACTTCAGCGCGCGCTCGAGGCCGAAGAACGGGGCAATGCCATGCGCAACAGCGATGAAGCAAATCGATGGCATGCGCAGATCATCGCGCGCGTGACGAGGGCCTGGATCAAACCACCCTCGGCACAGCCCGGCATCTCTTGTATTGTGTCGGTCACCCAGGTTCCCGGCGGCGAGGTGACTGCCGTCAACGTGAACAGCTGCAGCATCAACGATGCCGCGCTGCGTGAATCGGTCGAAGCCGCGGTTTTACGGGCATCGCCGTTGCCTCCGCCTCCGGATCCGGCGCTGTTCGAGCGCAATTTGGAGCTAACATTCGCCCCTCAATGAACGAGCGCATGAAAAAACTAGCCACTGTTCTATCGATTGCCCTGCTGCTGACTGGCATCGGCGCGGCCACGCCCTCGTGGGCGCAGCTTCGCCTCACCATCACGCAGGGCGTCAACGATCCCATTCCGATTGCCATCGTGCCGTTCTCACGCGCGGTGCCGGCGGACGGCGGGCTCGACGTGGCGCAGGTCATCCAGCGCGACCTCGAGAGCACCGGCCGGTTCAAGGCCATGGCGCGCGAAGACATGGTGTTCAAGCCGACCGCTTCGGCCGACATCGATGCAGCCGGCTGGAAACAGCAGCGCGTGGACTACGTCGCCGTGGGCCGTGTGACGTCGCTCGCCGACGGACAGGTACGCATCGACGCCGAACTCGTCAACGTGCTGACCGGCCAGCGCGTGGCCGGTCCCAACGTCACCACGGCGGCCTCGAACCTGCGCAACGCCGCGCATCGCATCGCGGATGCGTTGTTCGAAAAGATCATCGGCATACGCGGTGCATTCGCCACGCGTATCGCCTACGTTTCGGTCGACGGCAAGCCGCCGAAGCAGACCTACGAGCTGTACGTGGCCGATGCCGATGGCGCGAATCGAGTGAAAATCCTGGCATCGCCACTGCCCATCATGTCGCCGGCCTGGTCGACGGATGGAGAGTGGCTGGCCTATGTGTCGTTCGAGAGGCGCGTGTCCGCCGTCTACGTTCAGCACCGGCGCACCGGCAAGAAATCCATGGTATCGGCCCGCGCCGGCATCAACGGCGCGCCCACGTTTTCTCCCGATGACAAGAAACTGGCGCTCACGCTGTCGGGCAGCAATGGCAACCTCGACGTCTATCTTCTCGAGCTCGCCAGTGGAAAGCTCACGCGCCTGACCGACGATCCCGCCATCGACACGGAAGCGGTCTTCACACCCGACGGTACCGGCATCTACTTCACCTCGGATCGCTCCGGCAATCCGCAGATCTATCGCATGACGCTCGGAAGTTCGGAGCGGCCGAAGCGCGTCACCTTCACGGGCAGCTACAATGCGCGCCCGCGTCTCTCGCCGGACGGCAAGCAACTCGCGCTGGTCACGCTGGACAATGGTGCGTATCGCATCGGCGTGCAGGACCTGGCGAACGGCACGGTGACCATGCTTTCGAAGGGGCGCCAGGAAGAATCTCCGAGCTTCGCGCCGAACGGCGCCATGTTGATCTTCGGCGGCCGCGAACGCGGCCAGGGTGTGCTGCAGACGGTGTCCGTCGACGGCCAGGTCTCGGCGCGGCTCGACGCCGACGCGGGTGAAGTTCGTGAACCGGTGTGGGGACCTTTCCTGCCATGAAACATTCAGTAAATTCAGTTATGACGACAGGTGTGCAAATGAAAAATTTCGCTTCCGTTTCGGTTCTCCTCGCAACGCTTGCACTGCTCGCGGGCTGCCCCAGCAAAAAAGCTGACGTGCCGCCGCCGGCGCCTGCGCCGACCACCGACACCAGCGGTGTCGAAGATCCGAACGCCACGATGGGCGACACCGACGCGTCGATGGGTCCGTCGGGTGAACTGCTCTCCAAGCGCATCGTGTATTTCGACCTCGACCGCGCCGACATTCGCGCCGATTCCGCCAGCGTGGTTGCCGCGCATGCGGCTTATCTCGCGAAGAACCCGAATCAGAAAGTGCGCCTCGAAGGGCACGCTGACGAACGCGGCTCGCGCGAGTACAACATTGGCCTGGGTGAACGCCGCGGCCAGTCGGTGCGCCGCGCGCTGGCGCTGCAGGGCGTGGCCGAAACGCAGCTGTCCACCGTGAGCTACGGCGAAGAGCGCCCGGCGGCCGCGGGCAGCGACGAAATGGCGTACGCGGCCAATCGCCGCGTCGAAATAGTCTATTTGAAGTAGTCGCCAGATGAAGGTCTGGAGTGGGGTGCCCGTGAACACATCGCGTTTATTGGTCGTGGCCGCTGCCGGGCTGGCGCTCGGTGGCTGCGCGACGCCGCCCGAAGAGGATCCGGTGTTCATCCGCATGAACGACCTCGATGCGCGCGTGCAGCGCATCGAACGCGTGTTGACCAACCAGAGCCTGCTCGAACTGGCGCAGCGCCTCGATGCCTTGCAGGCGGACGTTCGCACCATCCGCGGCGAAGTCGAGTTGCTGCAGAACGAAACGCAGGGCGGCAAGACTCAAAGTCGCAATCTGTACGGGGACCTCGAGAAGCGCCTGGCGGCGCTCGAAACGCTGGGTGGCGTGGGCGGGGCGCCAGCGATCGGCGCAACTTCGGCCCCGGCGGCCGGCGCATCCGAACAGGCCACCTACGACGCCGGCATGGCGGCGCTGCGCTCCGGCAATTACGACAAGGCAGTAGCCACGTTCCGCGAAGTCGTCACTAACTACCCGACCGGTGACCTGGCGCCCAACGCGCAGTTCTGGATCGGCGAGAGCTACTACACCAAGGGCGATCTCGAAAGCGCCGTCACCTCGTACCGTAAAGTGCTCGGCGACTGGCCGAACTCGCGCAAGGCGCCCGACGCGATGGTCAAACTCGGCTTCTCGCTCTCTGACCTGAAGCGCACCGGCGAGGCGCGCAGCACGCTCGAGGAAGTGGTGCGCAAATATCCGGGGACACCCGCCGCTCAGCTCGCTGCGGATCGCCTGAAGCGCCTCGGCAGATGAACCCCCGGTCGATAAAAAATATTCGATGAACGCCGCTGCAAGCGAGCTCGAGCCCAGTGGCGAACGCCGCCTGAAGATCACGGAAATTTTCTACTCGCTGCAGGGCGAGGCCGACACCGTGGGTTTTCCGACGGTGTTCGTGCGGCTCACCGGGTGCCCTTTGCGCTGTCACTTTTGCGACACCGCCTACGCGTTTCATGGCGGTGAGTGGCGCAGCGTCGAGGAAGTGCTGGCCACGGTCGGTGGATACGCACCGCGTTACGTGTGTGTCACCGGCGGTGAACCGCTGGCACAGAAGAACTGCCTGCCGCTGCTAACCCGTCTATGTGATGCCAATTACCGCGTCTCCATCGAGACCAGCGGCGCCATGCCGCTCGGCGGTGTGGACGCGCGCGTGATCCGCGTCGTGGACGTGAAGACTCCGGGGTCGGGCGAAGAGCGGCGCAACCGTTACGACGACCTCTCGCTGCTGCGGCCCGAAGAGCAGATCAAGTTCGTGATCTGCGATCGCGCCGACTACGAGTGGAGTCGCGACAAACTCTCGAGCCTGAAACTGGGCGATCGCTGCCAGGTCCTGTTCTCGCCCAGCGCCGAACAGTTGCCTGCGCGCGAACTCGCCGACTGGATTCTCGCGGACCGGTTGCCGGTTCGTTTCCAGATGCAGCTTCACAAGGTGCTCTGGGGCAACGTGCCAGGTAAATGACATGAGCCCGCGAGCGGTGGTGTTGCTGTCGGGCGGGCTGGATTCAGCCACCGTGCTCGCGCTTGCCCGTGCGTCGGGCCTCGAGTGTTATGCGCTGTCGGTGTCGTATGGACAGCGGCACCAGGCGGAGATCAGCGCTGCCGCGCGCGTCGCGCACGCTCTCGGAGCGCGCGAGCATCGCATCATGCACGTGAACCTCGGGCGCATCGGCGGTTCGGCGCTGACTGACAGCTCCATCGACGTGCCCACGTCACCGGGCGAGGGCATCCCGATCACCTACGTTCCCGCGCGCAACACCATCATGTTGTCGCTGGCACTTGCCTGGGCGGAGGTTCTGAAAGCGACCGAGATCCATATCGGCGTAAACGCGGTGGACTATTCCGGATATCCGGACTGCCGCCCGGAATTCGTCGCGGCATTCCAGGAGCTCGCCGCGCTCGCCACGAAGGCGGGCGTGGAGGGTGGAAACCTGCGCGTGCTGGCGCCCCTCATCCATTTGAGCAAGGCGCAAATCGTGCGCGAAGGCGTGCGTTTGGGCGTGGACTATTCATTGACGGTCTCTTGCTACCAGGCGGACGACGAGGGGCGCGCATGCGGCCTCTGTGATTCCTGTAGGTTAAGGCGCGAAGGCTTTGTTTCCGCTGGAGTTCCTGACCCCACGCGCTACCTCCGTTTCGCAGGACAAGTCGACGAAAAGATCGTGTAGACTTCGCGCCCTTCCGGGGGGTCGGTAGCTCAGTTGGTAGAGCAGCGCCCTTTTAAGGCGTTAGTCGTGGGTTCGAGTCCCACCCGACCCACCAATAACAACCCCCGGGTCCGCAATTGAGCGATCCCGAATTCGACTACGTGATCATCGGCGCGGGCACTGCGGGTTGCCTGCTTGCCAATCGTCTGAGCGCGGATCCCTCTTGCCGCGTGCTGCTCGTCGAAGCAGGCCCTCCTGACAACTACGCGTGGATCCACATTCCCGTGGGCTATCTACGTTGCATCGGCAACCCGCGCACCGACTGGCGTTATCGCACCGAACCGGAAGCCGCGCTGCACGGCCGCGACCTGCTGTACCCGCGCGGCAAGACGCTGGGTGGCAGCTCGAGCATCAACGGCATGATCTACATGCGCGGCCAGGCGCGCGACTACGATGCGTGGGCCAGCGCCACGGGTGATGACGCGTGGCGATGGTCGAACGTGCTGCCGGACTTCCGCGCCCACGAGTGCAGTTTTCGATGTGTGGACGATGAGCACCCGCATCACGGTGCGCGCGGCGAGTGGCGGGTGTCCACACAACGCCTGCGCTGGGACATCCTCGATGCGTTTGCCGAAGCCGCCGAACAGGCCGGCTTTGCGCGGATCCCGGACTTCAACACCGGCGACAACGCCGGCGTCAGCTACTTCGACGTGAATCAGCGCGGCGGCTTTCGGGTGAGTTCGGCGAAGGCGTTCCTGAAACCGGCGAGGGCGCGATCCAATCTCACTGTCTGGACCCACGCGATGACCGAGCGGCTGCAGTTCGAGCGCGGCGCGAACGGCGTACCCAGATGTTTGGGAGCGGCGCTGATCCACAACGGCCAGCGCGTGCACGTGCGCGCGACACGCGACGTGATCCTTTCCGCCGGTGCCATCGGTACACCGCAGCTCCTGCAGTTGTCGGGCATCGGCCCGGCGTCGCTGTTGCGCGAACACGGCATCGAGGTGCTGCTCGATTCACCTGGTGTCGGTGCAAATCTGCAGGATCACCTGCAGATCCGGCCGGTGTTCAAGGTGCGCGGCGTGCGCACGCTGAATGCGCTGGCTTCGAGTTTCTGGGGACGGCTTGCCATCGGGCTCGAGTATGCGTTGCGCCGCACGGGTCCGATGAGCATGGCGCCCTCACAACTCGGCGCGTTCGTGCGCAGTGATCCCGCCCGCGTTCACGCCAATCTGCAGTACCACGTGCAGCCGCTGTCGCTGCGCGCCTACGACCAGCCGCCGGATACCTTTCCGGCGTTCACGGCCAGCGTCTGCAATCTCAACCCCGAAAGCCGTGGCACCGTGCGCATTCGCAGCGCCAGCGTGGCCGACCCACCGCGCATCGCGCCCAACTACCTCTCGACGGACGAGGACCGGCGCATTGCGGCCGAGTCGCTGCGCGTCACACGGAGAATCGTCACGCAACCGGCGCTGGCCCGGTATTTCCCCGAGGAGTACCTGCCGGGCGCCCAGTTCCAGACCGATGAAGAACTGGTGCGCGAAGGTGGGCGCATCGCCAACACCATCTTCCACCCGGTGGGCACGGCGCGCATGGGGGACGCGTCCGACCCGGCGGCGGTGGTCGATAGCCATCTACGAGTCCGTGGCGTCGACGGTCTTCGGGTGGTGGACGCCAGCGTCATGCCCACCATCACCAGCGGCAACACCAATAGTCCCACCTTGATGATCGCCGAGAAGGCCGCGCGCTGGATCA
>DASQJS010000217.1:0-4455 GCA_035630995.1 Steroidobacteraceae bacterium
CTGCGGCGTCCACATCTCCTTGCTGGAGGCTTCACTGAACAGCCGCCCACCCTCAGGCAATGCTCCCTTCGCGAGCTGGATCTGCAACCATCGCGCCAGGTCGTGCGCGCTGATCGCGAGCAATCCTGCAGGCGTGGCCGAGGGCGACAGATTGTCGCGCTCGTCGAGGACCTTGAGAGTTCCGATGCCACGCACGGCGCCGCCAATTCGTGCGTGCGGCCATGCTCTGTTGGGCGTTGCGAACCGGTGCATCTCGTCGCTGGTCGAGGCCGGCAAACTCAAATGGGATGATCGCGTCGCGGATCACATCCCCGGCTTTCAGATGTATGACCCGTGGGTGACACGCGAGATGACGGTGCGCGACCTGCTCGTGCATCGCAGCGGACTCGGTCTCGGTGCAGGTGACTTGCTGGTCATTCCACGCGGCACACTGTCGCGCGCCGAGGTCGTCAAGCGCTTGCGCTTCATCAAGCCGGCCACGAGCTTCCGCAGCGGCTACGCGTACGACAACATTCTTTATATTGTTGCCGGGCACGTGATCGATCTGGTGAGCGGGCAGCCTTACGAGGACTACATTCGCGAGCACCTGTTCAAGCCGGCTGGAATGCTCCACTCCACCAGCGATGAGGCGCATCGGTTCGCCACGCCGAATCGTGCATCTCCGCACGCGCGCATTGGAGGTGCGCTGCGCGGAATCGGGCCGCTGCGGCTGCTCGATGAGCGGGACAACCTGGCCCCATCCTCAACGCCTGCAGGGCTGCTCGCCATCAGCGCCAACGATCTCGCGCGATGGCTGCAGATTCAATTGGCCAGAGGGGCATTGCCCGGGGGCGGGCGGCTCTTCAGCGAGGAATCGAGCGCCGAGATGTGGGCCCCGCAGACGATCGAGCCCATCGGGCCCGCGCTGCCGGGCCTTGAAGCAATGACGCCGAACTTTCAGCAATATGCGCTGGGATGGGAGGTGCGCGACTACGGTGGCGCGAAGATCATCTGGCATTCGGGCGGCGTCTTCGGGTTCGTCACCGTCGTCGTGCTGATCCCGGAGAAGAACGTCGGCTTCGCGATCACCCAGAACAGCGAGGATGGTCAGGCGCGGTTCGGGCTCATGTACGAGCTGCTCGACCACTATCTCGGTCGCCCGGCGAAGGACTGGCCAGCTCTGATCACCAAGGTGCGCAAGGAACGCTTCGATGGCGCGCTTGCGGCACTCAATACCAAGGCGGCGGCACCCGTGCGCTCGAAACCGACGCTGGCGCTGGCCCAATATGCCGGTCGCTATGTGGATGCGTGGTACGGCGCCATCGCCATTGGGTCCGATCCCAAGGGTCTCACGATCAATTTCACCAACACGCCGAACATGGGCGGACGACTGGAGCACTGGCAGTACGACACGTTCATCGCGCGTTTCGACGACCCGGGGATCGAAGCCGCCTATGTGACTTTCGGTCTTGGCGCCGAAGGCAAAGTCGAGAGAATTACGATGAAGGCGGTGTCACCGCTTGCTGATTTCAGTTTTGACTATCAGGATCTGCTTTTCACACCAGGTCCCTGACATGCGAAGAGTAGCTGGGGGCGCCAGGCCTCGCCGCGGCGTTTCAATGGCAATTGTCGCGCTGGTAGTTGCGGCATCGGGCCTCGCGGCATCGCCCGTGGGCGCGCAGGACGTTCGCGCGCGAGTGGCCCGCGTGTTGAAGGCGACTCCGTTGATCGACGGACACAACGATTGGCCCGAGGTGCTGCGCGAACGTGAAGGTGATGGGCGCTGGACGCTGGACCTGCGCAGCAGGCTGGGAACCAGTGTCGAGCTCTACAACACGGACATCACCCGGCTTCGGCAGGGCATGGTCGGGGGGCAATTCTGGTCCGTATGGGTGTCGCCCAATCTGCCGGGGCCTGAACAGGTCAAAGAGACGATCGAGCAGATCGCGCTCGTTCAGTCATTCGCGGAGCGCTATCCCGAGGTGTTTGCGATGGCCCGCACTGCTGCGGATGTTCGCCGCATCCACAAGGGCGGACGAATTGCGTCGCTGATCGGTGTAGAAGGCGGCGGACAGATCGATGGCAGCCTCGGCGTGTTGCGCGCCTATCGCGCCCAGGGCGCGAGTTACCTCACACTGACGCATTCCAAGAACATCGAGTGGGCGGATTCCGCGACGGACGATCCCAAGCACGACGGGCTGACCGAGTTCGGCGAGTCGGTCGTGCGCGAACTGAATCGCCTCGGCATGCTGGTCGATCTGAGCCACGTGAGCGAGCCGACGATGCTCGATGCACTGCGCGTGTCGAAAGCACCAGTGATGTTTTCGCACTCGAATGCGCGCTCGCTCGTTGACCATCCACGCAATGTCTCCGATGCGGTGCTGAAGCAGGTCGCCGCCAACAATGGCGTGGTGATGGTGAACTTCGTGCCAATCTACATTTCCGATGCATTCAGACTCTGGTCATCGGACCGCGACGCGGAGAAGACGCGGCTCAACGCACCGCCATTCGGTGGGCTTTATATCGGGCAGCCGGAGCGCGCGGCGGCTGCGCTGGCCGCGTGGGAGCGTGAGCATCCGCAGCCTAGCGTCACGCTTGCGATGGTCGCCGACCATATCGAGCACATCGTGAAGATCGCGGGTGTCGAACATGTCGGCATCGGCTCGGACTTCGACGGCGCAGGAAAGACCTTGCCCGCGGGGTTGAGTGACGTATCGACCTATCCCGCGCTGCTTGCCGAACTGATGCGCCGTGGATGGAGTGACGGTGACATCGCCAGGCTCGCGGGTGGAAATATTCTGCGGGTACTCGATGAAGCAGAGTCGGTCGAACGATCGATGAATCGCCGCTGATGACCAGGCGGGACGACAATGACCGCTGATGTGTACGCAAACGATGACGGCTTGCGCCACGGCACAAGAAGCCCTCGACACCAAGGTGCAGCGACGTTCAATATCGTCGCCGACGCGGACGCGGATTTGCTTGGACGCATCGGCGCCATTTTGAACCTCCTCAATGTTGCCCCTCGCAGGTTCCACATGGAGGCTCGCGAGGAGGGTACGGCGACCGTCAACGCGTTGGTCGATTGCGCCGAATTCCAGGCGGATCTTGTCGCCCGCAAGCTGCAGCGACTTACCAGCATCCGCGACGTGGTTGTGGAGTACACGCCGGTAACCCAGGGATGAAGGGTCATCACGATGAAGAAACTGAAACACGAAGGTGAGCTGTTCAAGGCGGGGCTGCTCGCAGCGATGAAATACGCGCAAGAGCGCGGCGCCGTCGAATTCGAGCCGACGGATTCCGCGAGCCAGAAGTTGCTCTACGTTTACCGGCTCCTGGTGCACGACAAGATGATCCAGCCGCTGCCCGAAGATCAGGTCGCCGAGAACACCATGAGGCACAAGCTGGCAATCTGGTATTCGAAGCAGCTCCCGGCGGATCATCCGCTGCTGAAGTGACTGACCGAGGCGCAAACCCGATCATTCATTGGTTCGAAGACGGCAAGGCATTCGAGGCGCAGTGGCGCTCGCATAGCGATGCACCGCCTGCCGCGCGCGTCGTTGTCGCTGACGGGAAGATGACAGCAGACGAGGCCTATGGTCTCGCGTGCCAGGGGACCGCACTTCTCTGGCGAGGTGACTTTCAAGAGGCGCGCCAGATGTTGAGTGCGTTGGGGAATCGCGCGGATCGTCCGCAGCGTCGATCGCGAAATTCAGCCGCAACTTCAGTCGCAAATTCATTGGCCAGCCCGGCCGACGCGTTCCATCTGTACCGGCAAGCCAGGTCGCAACGGGCCCGCACGCTCAATGCATTGTTGATTCCGCTCAACGACGACTACTCGATCCCGTTGCGACGAGCGCCAGACATCCGGCAAGCCTGCGCGGAAGCCTACGGTCCCGCGGAGTCCGCATCAGTCACATCGCTGCGAGCGTTGCTCGGTGTGATCGGTGCGCACGAGTGGCGCACGAAAGGCATCGACATTCCGGAGGCAGGCGGCCGAATCCATCCGCACTTCGGTGTCTTCGCACCGATCCGCCGTGAGTACGTGGACCTCGTCAGCACGACGCCTCTGCCGGCCGCGTGCGTTTCATCCAATGTTGCGTTCGATATCGGCACGGGCACTGGCGTGCTCGCCGCGGTGCTGGCACGGCGTGGCATCGAATGCGTGATCGCTACTGACCTCGATCCACGTGCACTGGCATGCGCGCGTGAGAACGTTCGGCAGCTCGGGCTCACCGATCGCATCGATGTCGTGCAGGCGGATCTCTTTCCCGAGGGTCGCGCGGCGCTGGTGATCTGCAACCCGCCCTGGGTTCCTGCGCGGCCGAGCTCGCCCATGGAAAACGGAATCTATGATCCGGAAAGCCAGATGTTGCGCGGATTCCTGAAGAAACTGCCGGGGCATCTGGAGCCGGGGGGTGAAGGGTGGTTGATCCTTTCCGACCTGGCGGAGCATCTCGGTTTGCGGACCAGAGC
>DASQJS010000218.1:0-6751 GCA_035630995.1 Steroidobacteraceae bacterium
TGAGGTCGTGGATGAGCTCCGCGAGGTCCTCGATCGAATAGATGTCGTGATGCGGCGGCGGTGAGATCAATCCCACGCCGGCGGTGGTGTGCCGCGTCTTCGCGATCCACGGATACACCTTGGTGCCCGGAAGCTGTCCGCCCTCGCCGGGCTTGGCGCCCTGCGCCATCTTGATCTGCAGCTCCTTCGCGTTGACCAGGTAGTGGCTGGTGACACCGAAGCGGCCCGACGCCACCTGCTTGATGGCCGAGTTCTTCGAGTCGCCGTTTTCCATCGGCACGTAGCGATCCGGGTCTTCGCCACCCTCACCCGTGTTGCTCTTGCCACCCACGCGGTTCATGGCGATGGCGAGCGTCTCGTGCGCTTCCTTCGAAATGGAGCCGTAACTCATGGCGCCGGTCTTGAACCGCTTCATGAGACTTTCGACGGACTCGACCTCGTCGATCGGCACCGACTCGCCCTGCTTGAAGTCGAGCAGGCCGCGCAGGGTAGATAGATTCTTCGCGCGGTCGTCGATGAGCTCGGCGTAGCTCTTGTACGTGGAATACGACCCCGTGCGCACCGACTTCTGCAGGCGGTGGATCGATTCCGGGTTGAACAGGTGGAACTCGCCATCCGAACGCCACTGGTACTGGCCGCCCGAAGGCAGCTCGGTCTGGCTCTGCGGCTTGCGCTCGGCGAACGCCATCGTGTGGCGCATGATCACTTCTTTCGCGATCACGTCGATGCCCACGCCGCCGACCCGCGAGGCCGTGCCGGAGAAGTATTCGTCGATCACGTCCTGGCGCAGGCCCACGGCTTCGAACACCTGCGCGCCGTGATAACTCTGCACGGCGGAGATGCCCATCTTGGACATGACCTTGACCACGCCCTTGACGGCGGCCTTCGCGAAATTCTTGCAGGCGAGCTTGTGCTCGATGTTCGGCAACATGTCGTCGCGAATCATGCCGTCGAGCGTTTCGAAGGCGAGGTACGGGTTGATGACCGAGCAGCCGTAACCGATGAGCAATGCGAAGTGATGCACTTCACGCGCATCGCCCGTCTCCAGCGCCAGCGACACCTTCATGCGCAGGCCCTGGCGGATCAGGTAGTGGTGCAGGCCCGAGACGGCCAGCAGCGACGGAATCGCCGCGAATTCCTTGTTCACGCCGCGATCCGAGAGGATGAGGATGTTGACCTCGTCCTCCTCGATCATGCGCTTCGCCTCCGTGCGCATTTCCTCGATGGCTCGCACGAGCCCGTCTTCGCCGCTCTCTCCATATAGTGGGGCGCGGAACAGGATGCTCAGCGTGCCCACCTTGAGCCCGGGCAGCGAAATGCGCCGCACCTTGGCGAACTCTTCGTTGGTGAGTACCGGTCCCGGGAGCTCGAGCCGGCGGCAGTCGCCCGGACGCGGATCCAGCAGGTTGCCTTCGGAGCCCAGCCACACGTCCGAAGAGGTGATGATCTCTTCGCGGATGCAGTCGATGGGCGGGTTGGTGACCTGCGCGAACAGCTGTTTGAAGTAGTCGTACAACATGCGCGACTTCGTCGAGAGCGCGGCCAGCGGCGTGTCGTTGCCCATGGAGCCCACGCCTTCGTTGCCATCGCGCGCCATCGGCGCCATGAGAATGCGCTGGTCTTCAAAGGTGTAGCCGAACGACACCTGGCGCTTGGCGAGCGTCACCGGCTCCGGCAACGGCATTTCCGGCGCCGTGGGCAGATCCTTGAGGTGCACCAGGTGCTCCTTCAACCAGTCGGCGTACGGCCGCTCGTTGATGACCTGCGCCTTGATCTCCTCGTCTTCGACGATGCGGCCGAGCTCGGTGTCCACGAGGAACATGCGCCCCGGCTGCAGCCGGCCCTTGCGCACGATCTGCTCGGGCGGGAATTCGAGCACGCCGGCTTCGGACGCCATGACGACGAGGTCGTCCTTGGTGACGTAGTAACGACCCGGGCGAAGTCCATTGCGATCGAGCACCGCGCCGATGCGCTTGCCGTCGGTGAAGGCGATGTCCGCGGGCCCGTCCCACGGCTCCATCAAACTACTGTGGTACTGGTAGAACGCGCGGCGCGCCGGATCCATCGAGGCGTGCTTCGACCACGGCTCGGGGATCATCATCATGATCGCATGCGGCATCGAGCGGCCGGCCAGCACCATGAGCTCGAGCACGTTGTCGAACATCGAGGAATCCGAACCGTTCGGATTGATGATGGGCGTGATCTTCCTGATGTCCTCGCCGAACGCCGGCGACTGGAACAGCGCCTCGCGCGCGCGCATCCAGTTGATGTTGCCGCGAAGCGTGTTGATTTCGCCGTTGTGCGCGATGCAGCGGTACGGATGCGCGCGGTCCCAGCTCGGGAACGTGTTGGTGGAGAAGCGCGAGTGCACGAGGGCGATCGCCGATTCCATCAGCGGGTTCTGCAGGTCGAGAAAATACTGGTCGAGCTGATTCGTGGTCAGCATGCCCTTGTAGGCCAGCGTCTTGTGCGACAGCGAGACGATGTACCAGAACTCCGCGCCGCCAATCGTGGACACGCGGATCTCGTTGTACGCGCGCTTGCGGATCACGTAGAGCTTGCGCTCGAACTCCGCCTCGTCGGTCGTGTCGGGGCCACGGCCGATGAACACCTGGCGCACGAACGGCTCGGAGGCCTTGGCGGTTTCGCCCAGCGAAGAGTTGTCCGTCGGCACGCTGCGCGCACCGAGGTAGATCTGCCCTTCGGCCTGCACCACGCGCGCGAACACTTCTTCGATCTTGCGGCGCTGCGTCGCGTTGCGCGGCATGAAGATGTTGCCGGCCGCGTACAGGCCGGGCTCGGGCAGATTGATGCGCGCGTCTTTCTTGGCCACCTTCTTGAGGAAGGCATGCGGCATCTGCAGCAGGATGCCCGCGCCATCACCCGTGTTGACCTCGCTGCCGCTCGCGCCGCGGTGGTCGAGGTTCTTGAGGATCTGGATACCTTGTTTGACGACGGCGTTCGATTTGCGGCCCTTGATGTCCACGATGAAGCCGACGCCGCAGGCGTCATGCTCGAACTGAGGGTCATAAAGGCCCTGCTTCGCGGGGGGCCCGAGTCGAATCGCGGTCATTTTTCAGTCCTCCAATCACAAACGCGCGGGGCGCAACTTCCCCGCGCTATGGGCTCCGCGCCCATAACTTTCACTCTTTCAATTGGTTACATCTGGAGGCGCGGCCCGCGAAGGCGCTTCGGCAGTCAGATATATATGAGTCTGATCATACAGACCGACGCTCGTCGGTCAATCACTGCGTACGACGGAAATCCCGCGTTTGCAGCCACCCGTGGCCGAAAACGGCAGCAAGTACGATCGCCACGCCCAGGAAGAACAACCCATCGAGCTCGCGCGCTTCGCCGAGAAACAGCACCGCGATGCCAATGGCGTACACCGGCTCGAGGTTGATCGCGAGCTGCGCGGTGAATGCCGACAGATGCCGCAGCGTCGCCAGCGACACCGCGAACGGAATCAGGGTGCAAAGAATGGCCAGCACCAGCAGCCATGCCCCGTCCTGGACTGAAGGCAGGACGACGCTTGCGCCGTCCGGGGCCACGAATGGACCGAGCGCCGCCACCAGCAGGAACCCCGCACCAAGCTCGATCGAGGTGACCGCCATCGCATCGTGATGGCTCAGGTAACGCTTGTTGAGCAGGTTGTACACGGACGCCAACGCCGCAGAGATGACCCCCACCCAGAAGCCGAGATGCATCGAGCCGGGTATGCCGCCGACCACCAGGGCAACGCCCGGAATCACCAGGATGCCGAGCAGCAGATTATGTCGTTCGAATCTCGCGCCCGTGATCGCGGGCTCGATGAGCGCCGTCACCGCCGGGGCCAGGGCCATGCAGGTGGCCGCCACCGAGGCGTTCGCCAGCTTGATGGACCCGTAGAACGTCAGCCAGTGCACGGCCACCACGGCGCCGATGCCGGCGTAGACGGCGATCAGGCGCGGCGGAATTCCCGCGAGCCCGCGCCACACGCGCGGGAAGCAGGCGAGCGCCAGCGTGACTAACAACATGCGCCACCACACGAGTGCCTGTGCCGGCATCGTGATCAGCTTGCCGAGGATCGCCGTGAATCCCCACAGCACGACGCAGGCGTGTAGTTCGATGAGCGCGCGACGGTGCGGATTCATGTGGCGTAATCTAACCGCAGGGAAGAGGAAGCTCGTGAGTTACGAGGTGGATGACTTCACCATCACGACCTCGCGCAGCGGAATCGACAAAAGAAGTGGCAGCCGTGAGTCAGTACGGGTACGCCTGCCGCTTGAAGTCACGCCGCTCGGGCCCGATGAAGACGACCGCCCGGTCGGCGGGATCCCAGGCGAACGGTTGTCCGTTATAGGGATTTCGCAGCGGCGAGGCCTGCAGCCGTTCCGGCAGCAGCGCGACGGGCACCGACTGGCTGCGCAATTCCACGGTAAGCAGCGCAGCGCGCCGCATTCCTTCGGCGCTGCCGACACGCAAAGCGTATTGGCTGACGCCCCTTCCCATGTCGCTCGCGTGTTTGCCATGCGTCCTGGCCGCCACGCCTTCGTACTCGGGAAGCGGTACCTGGAATGCTTCGGCGACGGATAGATAGGTGTCCGCAATTTCACTGATTGTCGGCTCCCGGTATATGCGCGGCGACAGTTTGTCGAGTGCGCCATCGGGCTCGGGTTCGGAAGACACCAGCACCTTGCCTTTGCCCGTTTGCAGCAGTTCTTCGGCGATCATGAGTTCGCCCGCCATGGGCCGTAGCATGGAGCGTTCCCGCAGAGTGAATTCATTGCGCCACTGCGCAGGAATCGCCTCCATGGCACGCGCCTTTGGCAGGTCACGCAATACGAAGCTGCCGAAAGTGAAGTGCTGGCGGATCGCGGCCAGCGCCATCATCTTGCTGAACAGCGTGTCCGAAGATCCGAGCACCGTTCGCCAAAAGGTGAGATCGCGTGTCAGCACCGCGCGAACGGATTCGACGTCGCCAGCCGACGCCACGTTGCGCAGGCGGATCAGCATGAAACGCTGTGCTTCGATCGCTCCTTCATACGGCACTCGCTGCGCGGCAGGTTGCGTGACGCCGATTTCGCGCCAGCCGCGGCGACTCAGCAACATGTCGTAGCGCGCGATCAACAGGGACTCGATGTGCGAGAGCGGTGCTTCGCCTTTCACACGGTCGAGTGCGCTGTCGCAGGCACGTGCAATGGCGTCCCGGCAGGCGTCGATGACCTGGGTCAACGCCTGCGATCTGTAGAGCTTGGGGTCGAGCGTTGGAGTTCCCGGATCGGTGCCGGCGCCCTCGGGGTGGGAGTCGAGTTTTTCGAGCCACACAACGCGGCGAATGCCCAGCTCGTGCGGGTCGACCCCCGCGGGCCCCAGGAAGCCGAGCAGATCGAGAAACGCGTTGTCGGAGTACGGCACGTCAGGCCGCTCGGCGAATACCTGCCTGAGCCTCTCTACCGGATCGGACGGCGCCGCATCGCAGCCCAGGATCGCGGCGGCGAAGACGGAAAAAGTCCATCGGAGGGCGCGGGCTTTCACGCCGCAATCGTAGCCGCAACTGGAGTTGGCGACTAAGCGCCGCGAACTACTTCTTCTTGCCCGTGAGCTGATCGAGCACGGTGCCGCGGTTCGCCGAACCCGTGACGCCGGCGCGGTGCGCGGCTTCGCCCTGTCGCTTGCCGGTGCCACGCTGGTTGTAGGGATCGAACCCGCCGGCCTTGTCGCGCCCGGTGGTTTCCAGCTTGAGCTCGGCAGGCTTGTGGTCTTCGATCTTCAGATCGGCGACCTCGAGTTTCCTGAGCGCGAGCGTGGTGCTCAGCGTGGCGAATTCGCCCGAGGCCACGGCCCAGTCCCAGACTGCTACGCCACGTTCGTCGTGACGCACACGGCCCGAAGGCCCGCTGCTGGGCACGTCGGCGGGATCGTTATGAATGGCAGTTTTTACGGCTTCGTCCACGCTCTTGTTCGCGACCTCGGCGCGGCGCAGGCGCAGCGACTTGAGCCGCATGGTGGTCGTCTCGATGCTGAAGCCGCCGGTATCCGACGGCAGAGGCGCGCCATCAGGCCGGCTGCCTGGGCGGCTGCCGCTGTCTGCGGGTGGTTTGCGGCGGTCGGGCATCGGATTCTCGCGAACGAAATGACTTCAGTCTCACAGACAGTTGTCGGCACGCACTGGCTCGGATTGAGCGTCAAAAGGTGATGTTTTTCACGTTTTGACGTAGGTCAGCGTCCGACACGGTCGGCGCGCACTACCTGCCACGCGCTTCCCGAACGGCGGAACTCTACCTTCAGACGCTGCATATCGGGATCCGTAAGTTCCACCGTGGCGAGGGAGATGACCGCCTGGGCCAGCCCATCTACCGGGAATTCCAGGCTCTCGATGTTCACCAGCACTTCGATCCTGGGATGCGCCAGAAAGTACCCGCGCAGGAAGTTCTGCAGCTGGGTTTTGTCGAAGCCGTTCGAGTCGGCGTAGCTGTCGGCGACGTGCTCGAGCACGTCACTCGCGTCGCGTGCTTCGGCAGCGGTTTCGACGGCGCTGATCAGCGCGCGCACCTGTTCCTCGTCGCTCGATTTCGCTCCGCACGCGGCAAGAAGAATCGCCGCGACGAAAATCAGGGACACGTTCGTGGAAAATTTCATGGCCCGTCCTATTGCAGTTGAAGTCAGTTCGCCCTATCGTTCGCGCGCGTTGCGGGGTTGGGAACCGGTCGTGACGTCCAGAAATGGTGCCCCGGACCCAGTTGGAGGTGGACCACTTAAATGAAGAAGC
>DASQJS010000219.1:0-10059 GCA_035630995.1 Steroidobacteraceae bacterium
AGGGCGTCCGAGGTCGTGGTGTGAATGAACACATTGGTCATCACCTGGCCGGTGAGCATTTTCAGGTGCGTCGGCCTGGACGCCTTGCGTTTGAACACTTCGCGAAAGTCAGCCTTCGAAAGCGCCTCGTGACCTTCGCCGCGGATTTGCGGGATCTTGTCCAGCAGCCGAGAGTTGGTGACCTTCACCGCGGCGCTCATCTCGGCGCGGATGGCGTTCACGTTCGCGTCGCCGTTGGCGATCATGCGCAGCTTGGGTTGCAGCGTCCGCAGGTTCTGGCCGAGCAAGGACGCCCGTGGCCGGGTCTTTTTTGAGTTCGCCATGTTCTTATCCTGTCACCAGCTCGCCGTTTATCTCACCCGCTCATCGAAAATGTGTAGGAAGGAGCCCCGAGGCGCCGGAGTCCATTGTGCATGGAAGGCGCGGGTGCGAGTCTGCAGCATGCAAATCCAGATCAATACAGACCACAACATCCACGGCTACGAGTCGGCAGCCGCATCAGTGCGCGCCACGGTCGAGAATGCTCTGAGGCGCTTCAGCACGCAGATCACGCGGGTGGACGTACATCTCGGTGACGAGAACGCCGGCAAACGCGGCGGCGATGACAAACGCTGCATGATGGAAGCGCGCCTCGAAGGCCATCAGCCGGTGGCCGTGACCCACCACGCCGCAACCGTCGTGCAGGCGATCGACGGAGCCGCGGAAAAAATGGCCCACCGGCTCGAGCGCATGTTAGGGCGCTTGCACAGCCACCGTGGCAACGGCGCCATGCCGGTTTTCGCGGAGCCGGATGTTCCAGGCCTCCCCGACAACGAACGACCGGCCTGACTATTTCTCCGAATCCCGGGAAAGGGTGGTGTCCATCGGCGCCGGACCGTGCGTGGTCGTCAGCGCACATTGGGCAACCAGCATGAAGATCAGTCCGACCAGGACAAAGAACGCGGGGCTGATGCCTTTCACCGGCATCAACACTTTCGCTTGAAGAGGCGCCTCTGGAGAGGACGGCGCGGCTCGCGTCGGTACACGATGCAGAAGTGCAATCAGCCGGGTAGCGATGGTCACCGTATCGGCGGCTGTGGCCGGCCCATTGGGCATTGCTTCGAGCCGTGATGCCAGCCTCTGCATCGCCGGCTCGCGCGAAAGATGTGCGAGGTCGGAGGCCTCCTGCCACGGATCGACACCGAGTCGCGCGAGCACGGTGAGAAGCGTCACTGGCGATCCGTCGGAGTCCTTGCCGACCGGAGCGAACAGGAATTCGTCGAAGTCCTTACGAAGAGTGGCAGTCATCGGCCATAGTCGCACGTCCACTCCGGATCCACCGTGCGTTTCCGCACGCATGACGCCCAATCGAAGGCCCGCGCAACCAAGGGGCTGCGCGGGCTTGGCTGCGTGAAATCAGACTATTTGCGGGGCTGCTCGGAGTCCGTCGCCGGATTGCCCGATGTGGGCATCGGCTCCATCGTCATGCTCCGATGCGTGAACTCGTTGTTGTCGAGATACCCGTCGCCGTCCTTGTCAGCGGTCGAGAACACGATCTTCGAGTCGCTGGTTGCTTCAACGCGCGAGATGCGCCCGTCACGGTTGGTATCCAGTGTGTCGAACTGCGCACTCGTAGCTGCGCCATCGGGGGTTACGGTCTTGTCTTTGTCGCCGGCGAAAGCCGCCAGCGGTAACGACGCGATTACTGTCGCCGCGATCAACGATTTGGAAATTTTCATGAATTCTCCTGAACATTGCCTGGAAGGTCGATAACGAATTCGCGAGTTGAATCCGGCGTTTCGTCATCGTGTTCTGTTGGAGTCGCGGGAGTTCGCTTGGGTTCGCGGGTTTGCGTGGCGTTTTGCCGCCGAATCGCGACATTCGCCATCCGGGCGACGTCGATCGGAGACAGCGTCACGGTGTCTAACTACAAACCGCGAACCCGGGGGCCGGTGCTGCGATCGTCTCGCCGCGATGGCCGTGTCAGACAATGCCGCGGGAATCTGCGTCCTGCTGCTTTCCGCACGCATGGCCCAGGCGAGAGCCCGCGCAACCAGGCGATCGCGCGGGCGTACCAGGCTGTTTTCCGTTCGGATCCGGGTTGCTTACTTGGGCGGCGCCGGTTTGTCCGTCGCCGGATGGGTCGGCATCGTCTCGCTCGACCTGTCCAGGTGCGTGTACTCGTCGTTGTCGAGGTAGCCGTCGCCATTCTTGTCAGCGGTCGAGAACACGATCTTCGTGTCGTTGGCCGCTTCGGCGGGCGAGAGGCGTCCATCGCGGTTGGTATCCAGCGCGCTGAATTGCGAGCTCGTCGCGGCTGGCGCCGCGGTCTTGTCTTTTTCGCCGGCGAAAGTCGCCAACGGCATCGTCGCGACGACTGCCGCGGCGATAATCGATCTGGAAAGTTTCATGACTATCTCCTCAATATTGCCGGAGGGTTCATCACGCCGAGCTGACACTCCTCGCGTGACGGGTCGTATCGGACAATGGCGCGTCGTGGACGCAGACTGCGCCGCCGCGCGCGAGGGCAGAAATGTCCTACTTCTTCGAAACCGAAAGGTTGCGAAAGTGAGCGACGGTTCCTACGTCGATCCACAGCGCGACGGCACCCTTGCCGTTCGCCCCACTCCTGACGTCGTTGACGATCAGCGCCGGCTGCTCCATGGCGTGCACGTACAGGCGCGCCTGCTCGCCACGAACTTCGATCTTCACCTTCGTCCAGGTTCCGGGCACGAGGTCCACATAGGATTCGTATCTGGACGGGAATTCCTTGCGAAGGCGGAACCACGGCCAGTCGGGATGCGAAATGTATTGGGCGGAATGATTGCGCCGGACCTGATCGTCGGCGCGGCCGTTGGTCGGACGCAGGTAGAAGGCGTCGTACGTCTTGAGGTCGTCCTGGACTCGAAAGGCAATGCCGACAAAACCCCGCGCACCCTCGGGCGCACCGGGCAGAACGTCACCGGCGATCTCAGCCTCGATCACGCCGTCTCCGAATTCCAGGCCGGTGATCAGCGCCAGTGTTTCCACGGTCGTGCCGGCGGGCACAGTTAGCTGCGCCGCCACAACTTTCAGCCCCTTCTTTCCGTGAAGCGTTGCCGGCTCGACGACCACGTTGTGAGGGCGCAGGTTTGCGGGCGACGTGAGTGGGTAGCGCGCCGTCTGCGCGATCGCCACCGTGGGCAGAAGAAGCGCCAGAACTGCGATGAATCGGGTATTCATGCACCTGAATCTACCACCCGGCTGAGGACCACGAACCGCCCACTGCCGCGAGATCCGCTCGGCTGGTCTCGTTCCCCCTTTTTGTGTTTTTATCGGCACATGAAAACACTCAAGTGCGGATTGATCCAGATGGGGTTGAAGGGCGATGTGTCCCTGGGCCCCGAGAAGATCCGGGACAAGATGATCGAGGCGCATCTGCCTCTCATCGACAAGGCCGGCGCCGCTGGCGTCCAGGTACTCTGCTTCCAGGAAATTTTCACGCAGCCCTATTTCTGCCCGAGCCAGGACCGCAAATGGTATGCGGCGGCCGAAGCCGTGCCAGACGGCTACACGACGCGGCTCATGCAGGAGTACGCGAAGAAATACAAAATGGTGATGGTGGTCCCGGTCTACGAGGAAGCGATGACCGGCGTGTACTACAACACCGCCGCGGTCATCGATGCCGACGGCAAGTACCTCGGCAAATACCGGAAGACTCACATTCCGCAGGTCGACCCGGGCTTCTACGAGAAGTTTTTCTTCAAGCCCGGCGATCTGGGATACCCCGTGTTCCAGACGGCGTACGTGAAGCTGGGTGTTTACATCTGCTATGACCGCCACTTCCCGGAAGGCTGGCGCGCGCTGGCGCTCAACGGCGCCGAGTACATCGTCAACCCTTCCGCCACCGTCGCGGGCCTGAGCAAGTATCTCTGGGAGCTCGAGCAGCCCGCCTCGGCCGCCGCGAATGGCGTGTTCATCGGCGCCATCAACCGGGTCGGGAAAGAAGAGCCGTGGGCCGGGAAGATGGGCGAGTTCTACGGTTCCAGCTACATCGTCAATCCGCGAGGCGAGATCGAAGCGCAGGCCAGCTACGACAAGGACGAGTTGCTGATCCACGAGATCGACCTCGACATGATCCGCAAGGTGCGCGACACGTGGCAGTTTTTCCGCGACCGCCGCCCTGACGCCTATGGCGCGCTCGTGCAAGGCTGATCCGGAGCGCGAACGGCCGCTCGAAACTCAAAAGGGTATTTCCGCACAAATCACGGACTTGGGCAGGCCGCCGCGCCGTACTTTGTGAACTCGCGGTCGTATGATCCGCGCATGAGCGGTGCCTCCTCCATTACGGACTTGATCGGGCAAGCGCAGTCCGGCGACGGCGCCGCTTTCGACGCGATATTCAAGATTGCCTATGACGATCTGCGCGACCTCGCGAGCAAGCGACTGCGCGCCAGCGGTCGGGACGTGTTTCTCGATACGACCTCCCTCGTCCACGAATCCTTCCTGCGCTTCACACAGGCGGGCCGCCTCAACGCGTCGAACCGCGCGCATTTCCTGAACTACGCCGGGTGTGTCATGCGCTCGGTCATCGTGGATTTTGCCCGCGAGCGTCTTGCGCAACGTCGCGGTGGCAAAGCGCTGCACGTGACACTCGACACGGGCGTGAGCGACAGCGTGAGCACGGGCGAAGAAGAGGTGTTGCGCGTCCACGAAGCGCTCGAAGAACTCGCCCGGCACGATGAGAAGCTCGTGCGTGTGGTCGAGTTGCGCTACTTCGGCGGCCTGTCCGAGGCGGAGATCGCCGAATCGATGGGCATTCACGTGCGCACGGTCCGTCGACACTGGGAGAAAGCCCGCCTGTTGCTGGCGGACGCGCTCGATTTCAAATAACGCCGCGGAGACGGCTGTCCCATTTGCCTCGAGCTGTACGTATTAGCAGTATGGAGGAACTGCAAAAGTGATCCGGTGGCTTCAACTCGAGTCTGGCGGCTGGGATGAGCTGAGCCGGCTGATCGACACGGCGCTCGAGTTGCCGGCGGATGCACGCGCGCAGTGGGTAGACTCGCTGGACGACACCGATCTCAGGAATCGCCTGCGGGCGATCCTCGCGCGCAGCGCCCGCGTGGAAACCAGCGACTTCCTGGGCGCGTTGCCACCGCTGCATGCCACCGACACCGAGCTCGCCTCGCTCAACGGTGAAACGGAGACCGCCGGCGACTGTGTCAGCGGCTACCGGCTGGTGCGCGAGATCGGGCGCGGCGGCATGAGCACGGTATGGCTCGCTGAACGGACCGACGGGCTCATTCGCCGGCCGGTGGCGCTCAAACTACCGCAGGGACTATGGCGACGCGGCACGCTCGCGGACCGATTCGCGCGCGAGCGGAACATCCTCGCGGCATTGACCCATCCCAATATCGCGCGGCTCTACGATGCCGGGATAGGCGCCTGCGGCCAGCCGTACCTCGCCATCGAGTATGTCGAAGGACAGCCGATCGATGCGTACTGCGCAGCCGCGCAACTTTCCCTGCACGACCGCCTGCGATTGTTCCTGAGCGTGGCGCGGGCTGTGGCCTACGCGCACACGCAGCTCATCGTGCATCGCGACCTGAAGCCCGCCAACATCCTCGTGACGCGCGCCGGTGAGGTACGACTGCTCGATTTCGGCATAGCCAAACTACTGGATCCCGAGCAATCGGGCGATGCGCCGCAAACCGAGCTCACCGCCCAGGCCTTTACGCCTGACTACGCCGCGCCAGAACAGATTGCGGGCGAACCGGTGACCACCGCCACGGACGTCTATTCGCTCGGCGTGGTGCTGTATGAGCTGATCTGCGAGGTGCGTCCGTACAAGCTCGCTCGCGGTTCGCGCGCCGCGCTCGAGCACGCGGTTGCCGGCGCCGATCCACCGCGGCCCAGCATGGCCGCGGGAGCCGTGACCTGGCGCAAGGAGCTGCGCGGCGACCTCGATACGATTGCACTCAAGGCCCTGAAGAAAGATCCGGGCGAGCGGTACGCCACGATGAGCGCACTGGCCGATGACATCGAGCGGTACCTCGACCATCGACCGGTACTTGCACAGCCCGATACGCTTGGGTACCGGCTCGCGAAGTTCACGCGGCGAAACAGGGCGTTCGTCGCCGGCATCGCCGTGCTCACGACGGCCATCCTGGCGAGCGCCAGCATTTCCATCTGGCAGGCGCGCGCTGCCCGCGCCGAGGCACGCCACGCTGCGGAGATCCGGGAATTTCTCGCCAGCACCATTCGTGACGCCGATCCCTATCGCGGCGAGGGCCGCGTCCTCTCGGCTGCCGACATGCTGCGCCAGGCGCGCCAGCGCGCCGACAGCCTGCGCGAGCGCCCGGAGCTGCGTATCGCGATGCTCACGCTGATCGCCGCCAGCCTGCTCAATCTCGAGGATTTCGATGCGGCGGAAAGCGCCGCGGCTCAGGCATTGACCGAAAGCATCCGGACACTGGGGCCGCAGCACGAACAGACATTGCGTGCCCGCATGACGATGATCGGCGTGCACCGGTTTCGCGGACGCACCGCCGACATGCGTCGCGAGCTCGACGAAGTAGACAGGAGCCTCGCGACGCGTTCCGTCGTCGAACCCGCGGACCGGTTCTTCGTGCTCGAGAACCGCGCGCACCTGGCCATCGATGCGGGCGAATACGAAACGGCGAGCGCGACCGCGAAACAGGCGCTGGCACTGGCGGAGTCCGCCTTCGGCAAGCGCGACCCCCGCACGGCCGCGGCAGCGGTGCTGCTGGCGGAATCCTATGAATACTCCGAAGTCACGCAGGAGTTTGCGTTGCAGGCTGCGGAGCGCGCCTTCCAGCTGACCGAATCCGTGCACGGCGCCAATGCGAAGCATCCGCGCCTCATCACCGCACGCGAGGTCTATGGTCGTGCACTGGGAAATGCCGGCCAGCTCGCCTCAGGAATACAGCAACTGGAGACGACACTCGCGCACGCCATCGAGGTCTACGGCCCCACGAGTTCTTCGGTCGGACTGCTCTACTCGCACATCGCGCGCTATGAATTGCGCATGGGTCGGCTGCACCCGGCCATTGCTCATCTCGACGAGGCCATCACCATCCTCGGCACACATGCGCAGCGTGATTCCTTCACCTACCTGAGTCCGCTCGGATTGCGCGGCACCGCTCAACTCAATGCGCGCAATGCCGCGGAGGCATTGCGCGACCTCGAAGAGTCCGAGCGCGGATACAGCAAACTCTTCGGCGCGGAGCACGAGGAGACGGTGATCAAGTCGCGGTATCGATCGCTGGCGCTGGCGTATCTCGGAAGAATCGACGAGGCGCGCGCCGCGATCGCACCCGTCCTCGTGTTGTACCGCACGCGCTACAGCGACCCGCTCTACCTTCCGAGCGATACATTCGTCAGCGCCGGAATCATCGAGCGGCTCGCGGGCAATCCCGAAGCGGCGCGTACCTTGCTGGACGAAGCGTTGACTACCGTCGGCACCAGCGGCAATGCCGACAGATACCGCGCCGACGTGCTGGCGCAACTGGGGCTGACAGAGCTCGATCGCGCGCGGGCGGATCCTTCGCTGGCGCTGCGCCAACTCACCGAGGCCGATGGCTTGCAGCGCAAACTCAATCTCATCGGCCCGCGACGCGCCGATGTCTGGCTGGGATTGGGCCGGGCGCACCTGACCCTGGGGTCTAACCAGCTCGCGCTCGAATTCCTCCGTCAGGCGGACGAATTCTGGCAGGAATTCGACGCGACCAATCGCTGGGCGGGCGAAGCCGCCGCCTGGCATTCCCGTGCCCTCGCGGCGACCGGACAGCGCCAGCGAGCTCGCGAGATCGGTGCACGAGCGCTCCTCGTGCTGCGCAAATCTCCCCTGACCATCGACGCCCGGCTTCTCGATACGATTCATTAACCTGCCCCATTCGCGTGCCCGTTTCCGTAGTCCCGGATAGGGACTCGAGATGGGCAAATGATCCACGACAGCATTCTCGGTACGATCGGCCGCACGCCCATCGTTCGCATCAATCGCATCGCGCCGGCCGGCACGACGATGTACGTCAAGTGCGAATTCTTCAATCCGCTCTCCTCCGTCAAGGACCGCCTCGCGATTGCCATCATCGAGGACGCGGAACGCACCGGCGTCCTCAGGCCAGGCCAGACCGTCATCGAGGCAACCTCGGGCAATACCGGTATCGCACTGGCGATGGTCTGCGCGGCAAAGGGTTATCCCTTCGTCGCGGTAATGGTGGAAACGTTCTCCGTCGAGCGCCGCCGCGTCATGCGCATGCTGGGCGCGAGTGTGGTCCTCACGCCCGCCGCCGAGCGCGGCCAGGGCATGGTGCGCAAGGCGGCGGAGCTCGCGCAGGCGAACGGCTGGTTCCTTGCGCGGCAGTTCGAGAATCCCGCCAATCCGCATTACCACCGCAACACCACGGGCCCGGAAATCCTGCAGGATTTCGTTGGCCGAAAACTTCACTACTTCGTGAGCGGCTGGGGTACGGGCGGCACGCTGACCGGCGTCGGCGAGACGCTCAAGCTGGCACGCCCCGATGTGCGCGTGATCGCGGCGGAGCCGGAATCCGCGCAGTTGCTGGCCGGCAAGCCGTTTGCTCCGCACAAGATCCAGGGCTGGACGCCAGACTTCGTGCCTGCCGTGCTCAACCGCGCGATTGCCGATCGAATCGTGCCGGTGAGCGACAGCGAAGCGATCGAAGCCGCACGCTCGCTGGCCCGCAACGAGGGCATGCTGGTCGGCATCTCGAGCGGCGCCACGTTCGCAGCCGCACTCAAGGTAACGCGCGACGCAGGTCCAGGCTGCGTCACGCTCGCCATGCTGCCCGACACCGGCGAGCGTTATCTATCTACCGCGTTGTTCGATGGCATCGCCGATGGCAGTGACACCGCGTTATGACACCCGTGCGTGCCCCATCGGCCCATGAAAATCCGTAGTCCCGGACAGGAGCATGTGAAATGAAGAAGAACTACCTGATCATCGTCTCCGAAGATCCGCTGGAGTTTCCAGCCACGAGACGCGCCGGCGACCTGGCGCTGCAGCTCAAGCAATGCGGCCATGAGGTCGCGTTGTTCCTGGTCCAGAACGGCGTGCTCGCCTCCCGCGCGAACGCTTCCGCCGACGGGCTCTCACCCATCTTCGCATCGGCCATCGAAGTGCTGGCTGACGACTTCTCGTTGCGCGAGCGCGGCATCGAGTTCAACGAACTGCGTGCGGGCGTCGCGCCTGCGCCGATCGACACCGTCGTGAGCCGGCTCGCCGCCGGCTGGAACACCCTCTGGAGCTGATCATGACCGCGAAACCCTGTCTCACGTTCCTGCTGATGGACCCACCGTTCGAGAGCGCACGCACGACCACGGCGTTTCGCCTGATCCACTCGGCGCTCGCCCAGGGCCACGACGTGAAAGTCTTCGCCTACGAAGGCGCGGTCAGTCTCGCCTTCGCGCGCCAGGCCGCGCACGCGAACGGCGTGCACGGACGCGACGCGGCGCAGGAAGCGCACCCGCTCACGCGTGAATGGATCGCGTTCCTGCAGGCCGACGCCGGGGCACGCGGCGCACGCCTCGAATGGGTGAACTGCGGGTTGTGCGTGGACGAACGCGGCGTGGGTGAAACCGTGCCCGAAGTGCGCCGCGGTTCACCGGTCGATTTCCTGAAGATGGTCAAAGAGAGCGTCAATACGCTCGTCGTTCCCACGCGTTAGGAGCAGACATGCAAGTTCTCAACATCGTCGATCAGGCCTACCGCGCCACCGTCGAAGAACAGGACGACACGGTGCTGTGGTTCACGCAAGTCCTGCGCGGCGCGGAGGCGAATGTCGCGTTGCTGTTGCGTGGCAGCGCTGTCAACTACCTGGTGTTCCGCCAGGACGCGGGTGGTCTCGCCTTCGGAGCCTGGAAGCAGGCCCAGCCACCACGAGTTGCCGCCTCGATCGTGGCGCTGCTCGCGAGCCACACTCCCGTGCTCGCGGTTGAAGAAGATCTCGCGGAGCGTGGCATCCGCACCAGCGACTGCATCGCCGGCGTGCAGGCGGTGCCCCGCGCGAAACTCGGTGAGATCGTCGAACGCTTCGATCGCGTGTGGCAGTGGTA
>DASQJS010000220.1:0-8644 GCA_035630995.1 Steroidobacteraceae bacterium
AGGGAACATGAACCCGGACAGCAGGATCGAAGGCAGCAGTGTGAGGAAAGCGAGCTGGAAAGCCTGGAACTGCGTTTGCGCCAGCGTCGAGACGAAGAGTCCCAGGCCCAGCGTGGCCGCGATGAACATCAGCGCCGCGGCATACAGATCGACGAGCCTTCCCACGACCGGCACGCTGAACAGCCAGGCGCCGACGATCAGGATGATCGTCGTCTGGATCAGGCCAATGACGACATAGGGGAGCAGCTTGCCCACCATGAGCTCGAGGCTGCTGAGCGGCGTGGCAATCAGCAATTCCAGGTTGCCGCGCTCACGTTCGCGAACGATGGCGCCCGAGGTGAACAACACCATGGTCATCGTCAGGATCACGCCGATGAGTGCCGGCACGATCTGCACTGCCGTTCGCTTCTCCGGGTTGTAGAGCGTGCGGATCTCGATGCGCCGCGGCGCCATGCGCTTGCCTCCCGAATATGGGCCTTCGCCGTGACGCGTGAGCAGCGGCACCGCCGCGATGCCACCGGCCACCACGGCGAGCTGGGGTTGCGACCCATCCACCAGGATCTGCACCACCGGGCGCGTGTCGGCTTGCAGTCGGCGCTCGAAATCCCGCGGTATCACGACGGCCATGCTGGCGCGGCCCTCGCGCATGAGCCGCGCGAGTTCGTCGGAGGAGTGCGTGGTGTAGGTCACATGAACGACCTGCGTGGCCTTGAGCTGCGCGATGAACTCGCGCGACATCGAAGTATTCGCATCGTCCTGCACCACGGTGGCGAGATTGCGCACGTCGTAGTTGATGGCATAACCAAACAGGATGATCTGCATGAGCGGTACGCCGACGATCATGCCGAAGGTCACGCGATCGCGTGAAAGCTGGCGCACTTCCTTGGTGGCCACGGCTTTCAGCCGCCGCACCGCACCGGTGAATTTGTTAGCGGCCAAGTTTTTCGGGCCTCGTCGCCACCACGAACACGTCCTCGAGGCTGGCGTCGGTGAGCTCCACCTGGGCGTCGATGCCGTGCTGCTTCAGCAGCGTGCGCAGCTGGACCTCGGCGTCCTTCACGCTTCGGTTCGCGAGCACGCGCAGGCGGATACCGAGCTGAGTGACGCCATGTACCCACGAAAGCTCGCGGATGAGGCGCGGCGCTTCGCTGCCATCCGCGCCTTCGATTTCGAAAATGTTGGCCTCGACACCGGCCATGAGCGCACGAGGTGTGCCTTCGGCCACCATCCGGCCCTCGGCAATGATCGCCAGGCCGTGACATCGTTCGGCCTCATCCATGTAGTGCGTGGACACGAGGATCGTGGCGCCTGCATCGGCGAGCTGGAACAGCCGTTCCCAGAAATCGCGGCGGCTTTGCGGGTCGACCGCGCTGGTGGGCTCATCGAGCAGCAGGAGCTCGGGGGAATGCAGCGTGGCGGCGGCGAGCGCCAGGCGCTGTTTCTGTCCGCCGCTCATCGTGCCGGCGCGCTGCTTGCGCAACCCATCGAGGTTGTAGGTGGCGCGTTGTTCGGCGATGCGCGCCCCGACGTCTCCTTCGAGTCCGTACAGATCGGCCATGAAACGCAGGTTTTCGTCGCAGGTGAGGTCTTCCCACAGCGAGAACTTCTGCGGCATGTAGCCCAGCCGGCGCCGGATGGCTTCTGCATCCTTGACGACGGAAAGCCCAAACACTTCGGCGTGACCATCACTGGGCAGCAACATGCCGCAGAGCATTCGCAGCGTGGTCGATTTGCCGGAGCCGTTCGGTCCGAGGAATCCGTAGATGCGCCCGGAGGGGATGTCGAGGTCGATGTGATCCACCGCGACCTTGTCGCCGAATTTTCGCGTGAGCTGCCGCGCGGAAATTGCCGTCTGGCCAGGGCCATTCACGGCGGCGTCAGCTCCAGTGTGACATCCACCGGCACGCCGGAAGGCAGCGATGCGTCGCCGGAATCGTCGATGACCACTTCGGCCAGGAAGGAGAGGCGCGAACGATCCGCCGCGGTGAGTGAGTAGTAAGGCGTGAACTCCGCTTCACTGGCGATGAAACGCACCTGGCCCTTGAACGTACGCTCGATGCCGTCGATGCGCAGCGTCGCCGGCGTGCCGATCTTCACCTGCGCGCGGATGGGTTCGGGCACATGCACGCGCGCAAACGGCGCGGTGGAAGCCAGCAGCACGGCTACGGTGGCGCCGCGTGCGGGTTTTTCGCCGAGATGAAAGGGGAGTGCGTCGATGGTTCCGGCGATCGGCGAGCGTACCTCGAGCCGCGCGGAAGTCGTCTCCAGTCCCTGCAGGTTGGCGCGCGCAGCGTCGGCAGCCTCGCGGGCCTGCGCGACCTGCTCGGCGCGCGTGCCTTCCTGCAGCTCGCGCAGGTCTGCTTCGGCTTCGCGCAAGTTCGACTCGGCGGCGTCGGCGGCTGCCGATTGCCGGTCCGCTTCCTGCTTGCTCACGAGGCTGCGTGCCACGAGGCCGATCAGTCGGTCTCGCTCCCGCACCGCGTTGTCACGTTGCACGCGAGCGGTGTCGCGACGCGCGATGCCGGCGCGAATCGTGGTGCTGCGCGGGCCGTTCCTGAGTTCTTCGACGCGCGATTCGGCCTCGGCAAGTTGCGCACGGGCGGCGTCGAGATCGGCGGTCGACAGCGCGCGATCCTGCACCACGATGACATCGCCAGCCTTGACCGTCGCGCCTTCGGAGAACGGCAGCGAAATGATGACTTCGTTCGCGTCCGCCACGAGCTCCACGCGATCGCGCTCCAGCGTGCCGGGCAGCGTGCTTTCGTCGTGGCGTCCGCACGCGGTGAGGAGGAGCAAGCCCGCGAGGCCGGTGAGGGTACGCGGCGTCACGCGGCGAACTCGAATCGCATGGACAGGTCGACCGCCTGCACGTGTTTGGTGATGCCGCCAATGGAGATGTAGTCGACGCCGGTGAGTGCGATCTCGCGCACGGTGGCCAGCGTCACGCCACCGGAGGCTTCGAGTTTCGCCCTGGCGCCCCGGGAACGATTGCGCTTCACGGCTTCCCGCATGTCATCGAGGGAAAGTTCATCGAGCATGATGATGTCGGCGCCGGCGTCGCAGGCCTGGTCGAATTCCGGCAGGGATTCAACTTCCACTTCGACCGGGATGCCCGGAGAAGTTCGTCGTGCCGTTGCGATGGCGCTGCCAATGGAGCCCGCGGCGATGATGTGGTTCTCCTTGATGAGCACCATATCGTATAGACCCAGGCGATGGTTCTGCGCGCCGCCGCATCGCGCGGCGTATTTCTGCGCGAGCCGCAGACCCGGCAGCGTCTTGCGCGTGTCGAGGATCCGGCAGCCCGTGCCCGCGACCGCTTCGACATATTTGCTGGCCGCGGTGGCAGTACCGGAAAGCGTCTGCAGGAAATTGAGCGCCGTGCGTTCGCCCGAAAGGATGGGGCGCGCCGGACCCGAAAGTTTGAGCACCGGCAGGTCGGCGCGGAGGTGATCGCCATCGCGTGCCTGCCATTCGAGGCGGATGGCCGGATCGAGTTGCCGGAACGTGGCTTCCGCCCAGTCCGTGCCGCAGAGAATCGCAGGTTCGCGCGCAATGATCTGCGCGCGAACCTGTTGTGAGGCGGGAACCAGCGCGGCGGTGACGTCGCCCGAACCCAAGTCTTCAGCCAGCGCGGCAGTGACCTGGCACTGAATGACTGCTTGCGCGACCCCTTCTTTCAAACTAGGCGATCAGATGGGCAAGCCGTGTGACGTGGCCGCCATGCACAGCAGCATCGGAATGGAGAGGATGAAGTTGGTACGCGAGGCATACAACGCCACTTTGCGCGCCTTGGCCTTTTCTTCGTCGGTTGCCGGCTTGATGCCGAGAATCTTCTTCTGGTTAGGCCAGATCACGCCCCACACATTGAGGAACATGATGGTGCCGAGCCAGGCGCCGATGCCAATGACCACGGTCTGGTAGTCGTGTGAACCGTTCGAATAGCCAAACGTGAATGCCGGCACGAAGCGCTCTGCGAGAAGCCAGGCGCCCGCGACCCAGGTGGCAAGCGCGGACCAGCGGAACCAGAACAGCGCGCGCGGCGCGACGTATTTGCCAATGGCGGCGGGGCCGGGCCCGCCCTTGTCCTCGGCGGCGGCGGCCATCGCCGGAACCTGGACGGTGTTCAGGTAGTACAGCAGGCCGATCCAGAACACACCGGCCACGATGTGTACCCAGCGCGCGAGCGCCAGATGGTTGAATTCGGAGTCCGGCATCAGGCAGCGATGCAGGGCGTAGGACAGCACCAATGCCAGGACGACGCCCGTGACCAGTGCGTAGCGATGATTCGTGAATATTTTCATTGTCTTAAATCTCCCCGGTGAGCGGTTTGAAGAATAGGGGACGAGCCCCCATAATTCAACGCGCTCCGCGTGGGCCGGACATCATGATTGAACGCCCGCCATCACCCTGCATCAAAGTCTGTGTACTGGTCGCCGGCGACCGCTGCGCGGGATGTTTGCGTACGGTGGATGAAATCGCGGCGTGGCCGGCAATGAGCGCGGAAGCGCAATGGGCGCTCCTTGGGGCGCTGGATCAAAGGAGAAGGAAAGTGGCAGAAGACGTAGTCAGTCGCATCAAGACCCATATCGGAACCAGTCCCGCGGTGCTGTTCATGAAGGGCACCCCGGATTTTCCGCAGTGTGGTTTTTCGGCGCAGGTCGTCGCCGCGCTGCAGGCTTCGGATGCCGAGTTCCATGCAGTGAACATCTTCGAGGACCCGGAGCTGCGTGACGCGCTCAAGAAGTTCTCGAACTGGCCTACCTACCCGCAGCTGTACGTGAAGGGTGAGCTGGTGGGCGGATGCGACATCGTGCTCGACCTCCATCGCAGCGGCGAGCTCAAGAAGATGCTCGCTGAAGCGGGTTCCACGGCCTGAAATTGTTGGTGCCGGGTGGGATTGGAGTCCGGCAACTAGACGAGGTGCGTATGGTGGTTCAGTAGCTCGGCACGCTACTCCCCACTTTCCCCACCCGGCACCGTGACTCCGCTCCACAACGCCTGCGCGCGCACTTCCGATTTGCGCCACAAGCCGTCGAGCGCATTGCACACTTCGCAAAAGATGTCGGCGGTGCGTTCGGCGTCGTAGCGCGCCGAATGCGCTTCACTCGAATCCCAACTGATGCCGCACACCTGCACCGCTTTCGCGAGCACGGTCTGCCCGAACGCGGCGCCGGCGAGCGTCGCCGTGTCGAAACAGGAAAACGGGTGAAACGGGTTGCGCTTGATGTCGGCGCGCGCCACGGCGGCATTGAGAAACCCGAGGTCGAAGGCGGCGTTGTGCCCGACCAGGACGGCACGACGACAATCCTGCAATTTCATTGCAGTGCGCACCTCCGTGAAAACGCGGCCCAACGCGTCTTTTTCCGGGATCGCGGGTCGCAGAGGATGAAAAGGGTCGATGCCGTTCACCGCGAGAGATGCGGGCTCGAGATTGGCGCCTTCGAATGGCCGCACGTGATAGGCGTGCGATTCGCCGCGGCGCAGTTTTCCGTCCGGGCCGAACTCGATCATGACCGCGGCGATTTCGAGCAGCGCGTCGGTGACGCAGTTGAAACCCCCGGTTTCGACATCGATGACCACCGGAAGGAACTGGCGGAAGCGCCGGCTCATGAGCGGTGCGCTCAGGACCTCGTCACTTGCGGCAACGGGCAGGATTTCTTCCATCAGCTCACCAACTGCCAGCAGATGGCTTCATTGGCGCGCATGGGCACGAGCCGGCCGTCCTTGTCTGAATTGCCCATCGGGTAGCTAGCCGGCGGCCGCCACTCACGTTTCGCGAGGCGAATGCGATCGGCGTTGCGCGGCAGCCCGTAGAAATCGGCGCCGAAATCGGACGCAAACCCCTCCAGCCTGTCGAGCTTGCCCACGGCTTCGAAGGCTTCGGCATACAACTCGATGCCCGCGTGCGCGGAGAACATGCCGGCGCATCCGCAGGCGTTCTCCTTGGTGTGCTGTGCGTGGGGCGCGCTGTCGGTGCCGAGAAAAAAACGCGGGTTGCCGCTGGTGGCCGCCGCCAGCAGCGCTTCGCGATCCGGTTCGGTCTTGAGTATCGGCAGGCAGTAGTAGTGCGGTCGTATGCCACCTTCAAAGATGGCATTGCGGTTGTGCAGCAAGTGCTGGGGCGTAATCGTGGCCGCGACGCCGTCGCGCGCGCGTTGGACGAATTCGGCAGCGCGCGCCGTGGTGATGTGTTCAAAGACCACGCGCAATTTCGGAAACCGGGCGAGCGTGGAAATCAGCACGTCATCGATGAACCGGGATTCGCGATCGAACACATCAACCTGGCGCGCGGTCACCTCGCCGTGCACCAAAAGCGGCATGCCGGCGTCGCTCATGCGCGCAAGCACGTCATCGATGCGCCTTATGTCCGTGACGCCCGAATCCGAGTTGGTTGTCGCGCCAGCCGGATAGAGCTTGCAGGCGTGGACACTGTGCGATTTCAACGCCTTGTCGATCTCGGCCGGGTTGGTCTGATCGGTGAGATACAGCGTCATGAGCGGTGTAAAGGCCGACCCCGCGGGCAGCGCCGCCAGGATCCTTTGCCGATAGTCGATTGCGGCGGCCACGGTGGTGACGGGCGGCTTGAGATTCGGCATCACAATGGCGCGCGCGAAGCGTTCGGCGGTAAACGGCAGCACAGCCGCCATCGCCGCGCCGTCGCGCAGATGCAGGTGCCAGTCGTCGGGGCGGCGGATTTCGATTTCCACTAGTGATGGGTCGCGTAAAACGCGCCGTAAGCTGCTGTCCGCATTGAGGTTTGCTTGACCGGGAGAGGCGAAGCCACGATCATATCGCGCCTTGTTTTCCCGCCCCCCTCACCTCATTTTCAACGCGGCGCATGCTAGCACAGCGCGCACCGTTCTCTTTGCTTTGCCGGCCCCCGGCAGTGGATGCGTATGACGGAAATCATGAAGCTCGAAGATGTCGATCCGACCGAGACACGCGAGTGGATCGAATCGATCGACTCGATTCTCAAGACGCAGGGCGCGGAGCGCGCGCATTTCCTGCTCGAGCAACTCATCGACTACACGCGACGCTCGGGGAAGTACCTGCCTTTCCGTCCGAACACCGCCTACGTCAATACCATTCCGCCCGGCCAAGAGCCGTCCTATCCGGGTAACCGCGAATTCGAGAAGCGCATCGAGGCCTGCATCCGCTGGAATGCGCTGGCCATGGTGCTCAATGCCAACAAGATGTCGAGCGAATACGGCGGCCACCTGTCCACCTACGCATCTTCGGCCACGTTGTACGAAGTGGGGTTCAACCATTTCTGGCGCGCGGCGTCGGCGGAGCATCCCGGCGACATGGTGTTCATCCAGGGCCATGCCTCGCCCGGCATTTATGCGCGCGCATTCCTCGAGGGCCGCCTGAGCGAAGACCAGCTGAAACACTTTCGGCAGGAAGCAAGCGGTGATGGTCTCTCGTCGTATCCGCATCCCTGGCTCATGCCCAACTTCTGGCAGTTCCCGACGGTGTCGATGGGCCTGGGGCCCATGATGGCTATCTACCAGGCGCGCTTTCAGCGCTACATGGAAAACCGCGAAATGGTGCCCGTGTCCGATCGCAAGATCTGGGCGTTTCTCGGCGACGGCGAGATGGACGAGCCGGAGAGCATGGGCGCGCTCACGCTGCCGGTGCGCGAGAAGCTCGACAACCTGGTGTTCGTCGTCAACTGCAACCTGCAGCGGCTCGACGGCCCGGTGCGCGGCAACGGCAAGATCATCCAGGAGCTCGAGGCCGCATTCATGGGCGCGGGCTGGAACGTCATCAAGGTGGTCTGGGGTTCGCGTTGGGATCCGCTGCTGGCGCGCGACACGCAGGGCCTCCTGCAGCGTTTGATGGAAGAGTGCGTCGACGGCGAGTACCAGAATTTCAAGGCCAAGGGCGGCGCGTACACGCGTGAGAATTTCTTCGGCAAGTACCCCGAGCTCAAGGAGATGGTTGCCAACATGTCGGATGACGACATCTGGCGCCTGAACCGCGGCGGGCACGATTCGCACAAGGTGTTCGCAGCCTACTCGGCGGCCATGAACCACAAGGGCCAGCCCACCATCATTCTCGCGAAAACCGTCAAGGGCTTCGGCCTCGGCAAGGCGGCCGAGGGGCAGATGGTGGCCCACCAGCAGAAGAAGCTGGACGAGGAAGCCCTGCGTGCCGTGCGCGACCGCTTCAACATCCCGCTCACCGACGAGCAGGTCGGGAAGCTGTCGCTGGTGAAGCCGGCCGACGACGCGCCGGAGATGAAGTACCTGCACGAGAAGCGCAAGGCGCTCGGCGGCTATCTACCCGCGCGCAAGATCGTGGCGAAGCCGCTGGTCATCCCGGAACTGTCCGCGTTCAGCGCGATGCTGGAAGGCACGGGCGACCGCGAGATCAGCACCACCATGGCCTTCGTGCGCATCCTCACGATGCTGCTCAAGGACAAGAACATCGGCAAGAACGTCGTGCCCATCGTGCCCGACGAAGCGCGCACCTTCGGCATGGAAGGTCTGTTCCGCCAGATCGGCATCTACAGCTCGGCCGGCCAGCTCTATTCGCCGGTCGATTCCGATCAGCTCATGTATTACAAAGAGGACAAGAAAGGTCAGATGCTCGAAGAGGGCATCAACGAGGCGGGCTCCACCTGCTCGTGGATCGCCGCCGG